>CANIFM010000190.1 GCA_947466955.1 Bacteroidota bacterium | reverse complement strand
TTTAATTCTACTTTATCATCGGCAATTGTACCATAGATTTCAGGACGTAATAACAATAATGCTTCACGCAAAGTATCACCAGAAACTCCCATTGGTTTATAGAATCCTCTATTGAACAAATGGCGCATTGTGATGTATAATTTTTCTACTGCGCTTGATGATTCTTGTGCTCTTGATCGCACTATATTTTTAATTTCTTTCATTCATTTTTTATTTTATAACCTACAAATATAATGTTTTATATTTTAGTTGGTTAAAACCAAATTTATCGCTGGTTCATACATTTTAATTTTATCGGAAGAACCTATTGTTTTTTCATTCGTTTGACGGCTCCATTTTCCAACTGAAAAGGTGAATAAAAAATCTCTTTCAACATAATTATAAAGTACGAATGGATAATATAGAATTTGAAATGTCTCTTTTCCAGTATTCGAATTTACGATGGTTTTTTCAAGTTTGTTTTTGGCTATTATCAATTTTTCAAACCCAATGAAAATTCCCGTTTTTGGCATTTTCAAATTCAAATCTGTCAAATCAAATCCGTTTCTAACAACCCCTTTTTCAAGGGTTACAATGAAATCTTTTGTAAGAAGTTCATCGCTTGGAAAACCGTTAGAATCCACTTTATAAAAATGTATTTTAACCGTCGCGTTGTCAATTCTACTGTCTGTTAAAATGCTAACTTTCTTGATGAATTTGGTTTTTTTATAGGAATCCGAATAAGGAAAAAATTTCACATCAATTCGTGGTCCGTTATCAAATGCTTCAAAAGGCGAGTTGTTTATTTGACCGATTTCTAATTTTCTGGTTTCAAATCGTCTAGCAATTACCACTTCATCAAGTTGAAACGAAGTTGCTTTCAATAACACATTTGCAACTTCCGATGCTTTTATTATTCTTTTATCAAAACCTAAAATAGAAAATATCAAATTTTTATTTGCGGAAGCAGAAATCGAAAACTCCCCATTTTCCTCCGAAGTCGTTCCAATATTCTCGTTTTCAACCCAAATATTCACATACGGAATTGGTTTCCCAGATTCATCAACAACAACGCCTTTGGTTTGTGCGAAAAAGGAAATGGACAGAAATAATAAAAAGGAAAACTTATTCATGAAATTATATATTATTAAAATCTCTGTCAAACTGAACTTGTTTCAGCTTCTCTGATTAGATTCTGAAATAAATTCAGAATGACAAAACAATTATTTAGTATTACTAAAAAAATCAACAATCGTCCTATCGTTACTCAACCTCGGTATTTTGTTTTGTCCGCCTAATTTCCCAATCGATTTCATATACTCTTGAAAACCATTTTTCGCCACTTTTGTAATGACTAATTTCTGCAAAACTTTGCCCGAAATCAAATCATCATAATATGAATTTTGGGTTCTCATCGCGCTGTCTATTGCTTCCGCAAATGCAACAATGTTATCCGGTATATTTTCAAATTCTATGAACCATTCGTGGTAGGGCAAACCTTCAAGTGGCGTGATTTGTGGCGCAACAGTAAATTCGTTTATTTGAATTGACGTATTTTCCATTGCTTCTTTCAACGCACATTCTACCTCTTTTCCAATTACGTGTTCTCCAAAAGCCGAAATATAATGTTTGATGCGTCCAGAAACAATCACGCGATACGGTTTTAAAGAAGTAAATTGTACAGTATCGCCAATATTATAGCCCCAAAGTCCTGCATTTGTTGAAATTATCAAAACATAATTTACATTTAATTCTACTTCGCCAATGGTATATCGTTTGGGTCCCGAAGTTTCGGAATCAGTATAAAATTCATCAGATTTTATAAATTCGTAGAAAATTCCTGTATTCAAAAGCAACAACATTCCTTTTTCTTTCTGCGAATCTTGATAGGCGAAAAATCCTTCCGAAGCAGGAAATAATTCAATAGAATCAACTTTTCTGCCTATCAAATTATCAAATTTAGCACGATAAGGTTCAAAATTCACCCCGCCATAAATGAATAAATTAAAGTTTTTGAAGAGTTCGCCAACTGGTTGTTCTGCTTTTTGTTGTAGTTTTTCAAAATACATTTGCACCCAAGATGGAATTCCCGAAATTACCGTCATATCTTCATTGAATGTTTCCTCAACAATGGCGTCAACTTTGGTTTCCCAATCTTCAATGCAATTGGTTTCAAAAGTTGGCATTCTATTTTTTTGCAAGTATTTAGGAACAAAATGCGCTACAATTCCTGATAATCTTCCCAATTGAATTCCATTTTTTTCTTCTAAAATGGGGCTTCCTTGCAGAAATATCATTTTTCCGTTTACAAAATCGGCGTTGCCTGTTTCGTGAATATAATGTAGAATTGCGTTTCGAGCAGCTTCAATGTGAAACGGCATCGATTCCTTCGTTAACGGAATATATTTTGCTCCAGAAGTTGTTCCTGATGTTTTTGCAAAATACAATGGCTTGCCTTTCCAAAGAACATTTTCCTCGCCTTGAACGACTTTATCAACATAAATTTTTAACGCTTCATAATCTCGAATGGGAACATTTTTAGAGAAATCTTCAAATGTTTTTATGGAATCAAAATGGTGATCGGTACCAAATTGAGTGTTTTTCGCTTGACGAATCAACTCATTAAAAACATTTTGCTGGGTTTGTATAGGATTATTCGCCCAAATTTGAGTTTTTCTATAAATGCTTTTCGCAAATTTTTTAGCCAAGTAAGATTTTAAAGACATTTAACTATTTTTTTGACTTTTTCTTATCTTTTGAAAGCATTTTTTCTTCTTGCAAAACCTGTTCCCTCAATTGCAATTCTGCTTTTGAAGGCGCATCATTTTCAATTGTTTTACTAACATTATCGGAAGACATAATCGAATCTTTATTGATTTTTTCATATTCCAAATCGCCATTTAAAACCTTTACAACCGATTTCAAATAAGCATCATTTTTCTTTAATGCCAATGCCAACGAATCCGATTTTAAAGCCAATTCAGTAGCTTCTTGTCGCAATTTTGTTGATGCATAACCCGGAATATATTCCCGTAAGGGCGTAAAAGCAATAATATAAGTAGTGAAAGTGATAATTAAAATTGCGCCAATTGAAGCCACGACAAAAACATTCATTAACGTTAATCGTAGCGAAAAAATTTCTTCAAAAGTATCTTCATTTAAAATAACCAATCGGTTTTTTGTAAATAATTTCTTCTTTAGAATTTGTCTTTTTTGAGATTTTTCAGGCATTATTATTTAATTATTATCCACAAATATAATGATAAAAGTCGCATCTCGGGCTTTGTGTATTTATGATAGTGTTAAATTTAAATTATTTGGGAAATTATACGTTGCACACCAAATCATAAATATTTATTAATGAGTGAAATGAAATACCAATTTTTCTAATTATCTTTGTAGAAGAATTTATTATAAATTTGCGAAAGCATAAAATAGTGTGTTATGGGAAGATTAGGACCAACTGAGATAATTTTAATCGTTGCAGTAATTTTGTTAATGTTTGGAGGTAAAAAAATTCCAGAATTAATGAAAGGATTAGGAACTGGAATTAAAGAATTCAAAAATGCAGCTAAAGAAGATCAACCAGCTGACAAAAAAGAAGACGAAACGAAATAATAAAAAGGCTTTTCATAATTTGAAAAGCCTTTTTTGTTTTAAATAACCATCGTCAATTGAATCCGTTTTCTGTCCTCATCAACTTCCGTAACTTTCACTTGAACGTGTTGGTGTAATTTTACTACTTCATTCACATCGCTCACAAAACCTGCTTTGAGTTGCGAAA
The DNA here is from genome assembly GCA_947466955.1 of Bacteroidota bacterium. GTDB lineage: Bacteria > Bacteroidota > Bacteroidia > Flavobacteriales > Flavobacteriaceae > Flavobacterium. Next base: position 1,396 of record CANIFM010000190.1, on the reverse strand, counting down.
TATGAACCAAGCCACTTTCCTTAATTCCAACATCCACAAAGCAACCAAAATTGGTAATATTATTCACGATTCCTGGCAAAATCATTCCTGTTCTTAAGTCTTTTATGGATTTTACATTGGCATCAAATTCAAAAACTTTTGCTGATTTTCTTGGGTCTAAACCTGGTTTTTCAAGCTCTTTTATAATGTCTTTCAATCCCAATAATCCAATTTCTGAAGTAATGTAATTCTCTGGTTTTATTAAAGCTGTTTTTTCTTTATTGGCAATCAAATCGTGCACGCTCAATTTCAAATCTTTTGCCATTTTCTCCACAATTCCATACGCTTCTGGATGAACCGCCGAATTATCCAAAGGATTTTTGGCATTCGAAATTCGAATAAAAGCAACGCCTTGTTGGTACGCTTTTTCTCCTAATCTCGGTACTTTTTTAAGTTGCTTCCTGTCTTCAAAAGGTCCGTTTTCCGAACGGTATTGAACGATATTTTCAGCTAATTTTTCTCCAATTCCACTCACATAACTCAATAAATGTTTGCTCGCTGTGTTGATATTTATTCCCACAGAATTCACACAACGAATCACCGTTGTATCTAATTCTTCCTTCAATTTGGTTTGATCTACATCGTGCTGATATTGACCAACACCAATGGCTTTCGGATCAATTTTTACCAATTCTGCCAACGGATCCGAAAGGCGTCTCCCAATAGAAACTGAACCTCGCACCGTAACATCGTAATTTGGAAATTCGTCTCTCGCAATTTTTGAAGCCGAATAAACCGATGCGCCAGCTTCAGAAACAATAAAAACTTGAACCGGTTTATCAAACGCAATTTTCTTAATAAAAAACTCTGTTTCTCGTGAAGCGGTTCCATTTCCGATAGAAATAGCGTCAATTTTATAGGAATTCACCATCGACCGAATTTTTTTCATCGCCATTGCATCTTCTTTTTGAGGCGCATGCGGATAAATGGTTTCGTTGTATAATAAATCGCCTTTTTCGTCCAAACAAACAATTTTGCAACCGCTTCTAAATCCTGGGTCAATAGCTAAAATTCGCTTTTCTCCCAATGGTGGCGCCAATAATAATTGACTTAAATTATTTGCAAAAACCTGAATAGAATTAGCGTCTGCCTTTGCTTTTGCTTCTTGCAAAGCTTCATTTGAAATGGCTGGATTCAGCAATCTTTTGAAACTATCCTGAATCGCCAATTGCAAATGTGGCGTTGTATCGTTGTTCCTTTTTATGATTAATTCATCGATAATTTCCAACGCTTCGGCACCTGAATTTTCCGAATCGACTTCCACTTTTAGCTTTACAAAACCTTCGTTTTCGGCACGAAGCATCGCTAATAATCGGTGCGATGGTGCTTTGGTTAAATTCTCCGACCAATCAAAATA
>CANIFM010000189.1 GCA_947466955.1 Bacteroidota bacterium | reverse complement strand
TTTTCCATTAAACTTATAAGGTGTGTTGTAATAATTGCTACCCAACTGTTCCGCCATGGTTTCTCCAAAAGGTAAATTTAGGAAAAATTGGTACGCGTTACCATTATAATCTGTTAAAAATGTACTTGTGCCCAAATGGTCGGGATGGTAAAAATACAATGGTGGTATTTTTTCGGCTTCAAAAATAGGTCGTTTTACAATGCTATCTTCCTCGGCGAGCGCTTTTTGTGCTTCGTCATACGTGTACGGTTGATAGGGTTTAAAAGTAGCTTGCCCTAGTTTGCCTTTGGCAAGAATTTGTTGTAAATTGGTTTTTTGCAATTCTTGCAGTTTCATGCAATTTTCGCAAGGCATTTCTAAATTAAAAATACGGCTGTCTTGCTCCCCAATTCGGCTCACAATGCGTTGCGTTCCTGCATAGTAATGCTTGCTGTAAATGCCGTGCGCATCTATCACTAAATTCGCACTTGGGTAAGTGGTATAACTGTTTATGGTAGTGCTTGCAGGGTCTAGCAGGCTTCCGTTTCCATATACGGCTTCGGTATTGGTGTTGGCTTTCAAAATACGTTCGCCACTGGCGTCATAGATATAATGCTGCATCCCTTCGTGTTCGTTCACTACTCTCAATCGGTTGGACTCGTCCCAATAGAGCGAACGGTCACTACCGTCGGTATTGGTTTTATAAATTAAATTACCGTTTAGGTCGTATTTAAAATCTTCTGTTGCTCCTGTCATGCTATCGTCAATGTGCACCACTTTGTGGGTATGATCTTGGTATTTATAGGTATTCGAGTAGGTATTTGCAGCAACTGGCGTAGCATCAGAGTTCTTGTAATGCATTTGTGTTTTGTTTTCAATACCGTGTGTGGCGTTGTATTGCATTTTTATAGTGTAATCACTTTGAAAATCGTTATTAAACTCTTGTTGCTCTTGACTTCCACTGAAATAACCTTTGGCATTTGCCAATCGGTTCAGGTTATCGTATTTAAAACTATGCCCATAACTGCCTCCCATAGTATTTGCAGTAGCTCCCGCTTGGTTTATCAAATTGGTTACGTTGCCCACTTTGTCGTATTTGTAAAAATTGTTATACAAATCCTGCGCATCAGAAGTTTTTACGTTCAAATTCTCTAATCGTCGAAGTGCTGGGGTATAGTTGTAAAAAGTTTCTGTTTTATTACCATACTTCAGGTACGCTCGTTGCTCATAATAATCGTAGTCTATCCGGTCAATATAGTTGTAGGGCTGACTGTTCACTTGCCCCGTCATTCGGGTAAGGTTTCCTCCTAAATCATAGTTGTAATTCACTTTCTCTTGGTCAGGATAAATCATGGTTTGCAAACGGTTCCAGCTGTCGTAGCTGAAGTTGGTTTTGAAAACGCGTGTTGGTAGGTTGGGTATTCTTTTTTTTTGAAGCACACGTTTTATTTTTTCTTTCACTATTCCACCCGCCATTCGCTGTATCCACGCCCAAAAGCGTGGGATGCCGCTGCTGTCTGGGCTAGTAATTGCGTTTTATTTTTCAAAGGATACTTTTTAATTATTATAGCTCAAAGTCGGGAGACTTTGCGCAGCACATTTGTCTTAAATAAAACACTTTGCGGAGCGGGGCTTTGCGCAGCACGTTTAGTTTTTAATTAGAACACTTCGCAGAGCGGGGAATTTTCGCAGCACGTTGGTCTTAATTAGAACACTTTGCGGAGCGGGGAAAGAGGATTTCAACAAAAACAAGTTGCTCTTGAAGTTGAGATTGGTATTTCGCATTATAACCGTATGGAAAAAGGAGAAAGAGAAGTCTCTGTAAAGGTTTTAGAAAGATTAGCCAAACTCTACGGAATGACTATTGACCAAATTGTAAATATGAATAATAACATACCGCAAGAGGTCGTTATTGAAGATAAAACCGCAATGGAGCAAATGCGACTAATTGCAGAACTGGACGAAAAAGATAAAAGCATTGTTTTTGCTATCATTGATAAAATGCTAACAACCAAAAAATTTAAAGATTTCTTCGCTAAAAATGTAGCGATGTTATAACATAAAAAAACGCCACTCAATGAGTGGCGTTTGCTTTTCTTAACTTAAATAATTTTATGAGTAGCATTGACAATGAGAGCAAAGCCCCAATCATAGATAAAAACTTGTTTCTATCTATTGCATATCCTTTTTCTTTATCAACTTCAAACCATTTGTATTTGTCTTTTACCCGTTCAAAATCTCTATTGCTTAAATCCTTAAAACTTATTTCGGGGTTTCCTTTCTTGCTTTTATATCCTGTTTCGTAAGAAATCAAATATTTGATATTGTTCAAGCTGTCTGTACACTTTACTACTACCGATGTATCATTGTAGCCGTAAGCTACAAAATCTTTGATTTTAAAACTGTTTTGTTTGTAGCTAAATCCAATACCAACTAATTCAAAATCATCTTCATCTTTTAGAGTAAATGAAAATTGAGATCCATCGTGTGGCTTCAAATTGTAGGGCATTTTTTTGTTGCAAAAATTACAGTCTAATCCATATTCATAGCCTTTGCTATCATATTTTAGATAAAATAAGACACATAGAATAAATGAGATACTAAAGAGTATAATCCATATATATTTTTTCATAACTATACAGATTATTTCTTCTCTTCTACAGGTTTGAAAAAGAAAGTTCGTTCTCTTGTCGTATATGGATATGGTGTTCCGCCTGCTTCTAAATGTGGTCCCATTTCGTCAGGTTTATACCTGTCAAAAAGTTTACCTAAAGTTTTCTCGGCTGCAAAATTTGGATCCCAATATCCATCCGTTTTATTAACTGAATTTTTATTTGTATTCGTAAATAAAGTAAATGTTACCGAACTTGAAGTGCCATTACCTGACACACTATAATCTACTCCTGTATTTCCAATATGAAATGAACCTGGTAAGTCTGTCATATTAACAGAAAAATCACCATTAGGGACAACTTCTTGAGAAGTTATTTTATTAAGTTTTGCTTGAAACTTATCAGAACTTAACAGTTGACTTGTTGATCGGTCTCCCACATCTGCAGCTACACCATTTCCATTATAGTAATGTGCTGTTGCTTCCGCTGTATTGTTTACAACTGTTCCACTTCCTGATTTCGAACCTACCCATAAATCATTTTTGGCAAAAGATTGTCCTGCTTTTAAATTCAAAACTCCTTTAGCATTTGCAGTAACTCCTCCTCTGTTTAGTAGAGTCATTGCATTATTTTGGTTTGTTCCTAAAAATTTAGCCATTGAATATGAATTATCACCTTTCTGTGCTACAAGATTACCTGTTGTATCCCATTCCCATCTACCATCAGGGTCAATAAATCTAACAGGGTTCTGCATACAGTACGCATAAGGATTCCAGCCTGGAGCATGTTCCGCCAGTGGATCAACACTCAACCAAATACTCACTCTCGGGTCATAATACCTCGCCCCATAATAATACAACCCAGTCTCCTCATCCAGCTCCTTCCCATTAAACTTATAAGGGGTGTTGTAATAATTACTACCCAATTGCTCTGCCATGGTTTCTCCAAAAGGTAAATTTAGGAAAAATTGGTACGCATTGCCATTATAATCTGTTAAAAATGTACTTGTCCCTAAATGGTCGGGGTTAAGCCCCCCAACCCCCGAAGGGGGAGCAAACACACTGGAACAAATTTTAGTATCACTAACTTTGATAATTACCTAGGTCTTTTTATTTATCGTAGCTCAAAGTCGGGAGACTTTGCGCAGCGGGGGCTTTTTGCTTCTTTAAACCAGCAAACTTGCTGGTTTTTTTGTTTTATTTTTTCTTTAACTCCCAATGATTCTTCTCTTCGGGTTTCCATTCATTTAATTTTCTAATAGATTTTCGCTCTTGATCTGATAATCTATAGCAATCTATATAAATAATACTGTCTCCCCTCTCTATAAAACACTTGTTGCTATTGGCTATCTTTTTAAAATAGTCTCCTTTTTTTATTTGCATCAGTATATCGTAATCTGTGTGTATAGAAATTTCATCTTCTTTCAATTTATTTTCAATCTTCAAACCCAATGTACTTCCTTTCCACAATTCAATATCACTAATTTTTCCTTCAATTGACTTTGGAATATATTCTTCCTTATAATACTTTGTCCAAGAATTATTATTGCAAGTTGAAAGAGTAACTAACAGACTTAAAACAAAAAATAAACTTAATATTTTCATTTCTTTTTGGTGTTATAGATAGTTGTGTTTTGTCTGCTCCATTGTCCTCCAGCCCCGATGCCTCCCCCTATATTATACCCGCTCCAAGCCCTTAAACTAGAATCTAATAAAGATTTAAAACCTGAACCATCATTTGATGGGTTTTTAGGTGCCCAAAATTTACTGTAACTAGACAATAATGGACCTGAAACGCCTGCCGATAAAGCAAATGATGCTCCCGTGTAATCCGTAGTTTTCAAGTTTTTATCATCATAGTAATCTCCCACTATACAATATACGCCTGCACCACCATTCCATCCAACATTTTGTCGAGTTGTAACAAACGTTTCAGATTTACCAGCATCTTTACCGTCTAGAAAAAAGACACTTTCAATTGCTTTTCCACCACCCATAACGGCAGTAAAATCCCAATCAGCTCCTACTCCTACAATATCAACATCTTCTAGACCTACTTTTGAAAGTTGTTTATTTAAATCTATGTTTGTTTCTGTAGGTATGCTAACAGGTACCACAACATCTTTGTCAAATTTATCTGTTTTATATGTTGCAATTAATTTCCCGTCATTGTCTCTAAATCGTATATCATCAACTTTTTCTTCACTCATACCTGTTGGATCAACCATATTTAAAGGATTATTTGCACAATAAACGTATGGTGAGTGGTCTGGGAACTTCTCCGCTAGCGGGTCAACACTCAACCAAATACTCACTCTCGGGTCATAATACCTCGCCCCATAATAATACAATCCTGTTTCCTCATCCAGCTCCTTGCCGTTAAACTTATAAGGCGTGTTGTAATAATTGCTTCCCAGCTGCTCTGCCATAGTTTCTCCAAAAGGTAAATTTAGGAAAAATTGGTAGGCATTGCCATTATAATCTGTTAAAAATGTACTTGTGCCCAAATGGTCGGGATGGTAAAAATACAATGGTGGTATTTTTTCGGCTTCAAAAATAGGTCGTTTTACAATGCTATCTTCCTCGGCTAG
>CANIFM010000188.1 GCA_947466955.1 Bacteroidota bacterium | reverse complement strand
ATGAATACCATTTTAGCTCGTTCAGGCAATTACTTCGACACTTACTTCAGTTCAATAAACGTACGCAAAATAGAATTAATCATACTTCGTGTAGCCGTTTTTTCATTTTTGCTGCATTTGTTACTTATATTTTTAGGGAATAATTTTCTGTTTTTTGAAAATTTTCAACACAGTTACCTAAAAGCAATTTATACTCCTTTTAGTTTCATTTTGTTATATGAAGTTTTTCTATTGGTCATAATCATACCCAAATCGATTTCTGAATTTGTAGGAAAACAATTTGAAGTTATTACATTAATTACTTTGCGGAGCTTCTTTCACGACATAGCCGAACTCGATTTAAAAAATTCAATTAACATCTTCAATCCCGATTTTATAAGTTTAATGTACGATTTGTGTGCTGCGTTAGTTATGCTCAGTTTGACGATTTTATATTACAAAATATACCAAAATAACGGAAAATCTGAAGTAGTTAACGAACTCAACAATTTTATAAATATTAAAAAAATGGTCTCGCTAGCAATGATTGTAATTTTACTATTATTAAGTATCAGTAGCTTTTATAAATGGGGTTATGAAATGCTAATTGCTTTACAAACCGATAAAATTTTCCCTAATTCTAACGCCGTATTCTATTCCGATTTTTTCTCAATTATGATTTTTGTTGATGTTTTGCTATTGATTGTATCATTTACTTATCACTTTTCATTTTTCACCATTTTCAGAAATGCAAGTTTTATCATCACAACCATTTTAATTCGGATGTCATTAACCATCGAAAAACCAATGAACTATATCATCATATTAATTGGTTTTTTATTTTCGATAATCACATTTTATTTATTTGGATTACGAAAAAAAATAGGAAAATAGCCGAACAAACGTACTCAAAGCTGACATTGGGAGTGTAAGGAAGTGAATCGTGCTAATCTGTTGGTGGTAACAGACATTACAACAGATTGCTACAAATACCTAAAAGACAAATTGAAGCGGCATAACCTTTAAAAAACGTGGTCAACCCCGTTGTAGGACGTGGTGCACCACGTTATAAGACGTGGTAAACCACGTCAATTAGTCAACCAACCCCGTTGTATAACGTGGTTGACCACGTCTGGAATCCCATTAACGGGGTTGTATAACGGGGTCAACCACGTCTGGAATCCCATTAACGGGGTCGTACAACGGGGTGTACCACGTCAATTAACCCGCTTACCCCGTTAGGTAACGTGGTAAACGTAGTTCAGGAGGTGGTTGACCCCGTTATTTTGAAGAAATACAATAGAATTAAAGAAACGGGTCAGAATATTGTGTAAACACAAATAAAAAGTCTGTTTGATTATTTATTAGCATAATAACACTACACTTGAAAATAATTGTACTGACATTGCCGCGTTCCTCGAAATGAAAGGCTGGAGAGATTTTTTGCAAAGGATGAAACTGATTTCAAAAGATTATTCTAATAAATATTTAGAAACCCCCAAAATTTAATATTGATTGGTTGTCAATAAGACCAATGTGCAGGCTATTTCTATCTTAATGTTATTCAATTTTAGCAATTGATAAAATTCTGGATTTTCTGTCCCAGGGTTAAAAATCACTCGTTTTGGCTTTGCTTCGACTATATAATTATAATAATCTCTTTGTCTGGCTGGATTTAAATATAAAGAAACAGTGTTGATCTGCGATAAAGGAATAGCTTTTGTATAAATTTTTACTCCCGCTATTTCGCCTGTATTTTGCCCAATGGCAATCACCGTATGCCCTTTTTCTACAAGCATTGTAATTGCTTTGAAGGAATATCTATCAGGTTTTGTTGATGCTCCGAGGACTACCGTTTTTTTATTTTTCATTATAATGATTGAATTTTATGCAAAAGTAGTGAAAATTTCGGGCATTCGTTAACAATTATCACAAACGAAAATAGTCGCCAATATAAGAAAATGATAAAAAAGAAAGATTAAAGAGGCTTATTTTATTTTAATAAATTTATTGAAATCTTCTTGCCTTCTTTTTGATACTGGAATAACAAATCCGTTTTCCATTTCGCAACTATGACCATCTACTTTAATAATTCGTCTTAAATATTTCATATTGATAATATAAGTATTATGAATCCTAAAAAAGCTTCCATTATCTAGAATGCGCTCTTCATAATCACCTATGTTTTTACTAGATAAACAAGTGTCCCCATTTTCGAGGTAAAATTTTGTGTATCTCCCATCAGATTTACAATACATAATATCATTCATCTTAACGAAAAATATTTCGTCAATAGTAGAAATCGCAACGTACTCTCTACAAGTTATATTTAAGTTCTGAATTACTAATGGACTGGAGGGTTTGTCGATTTGATGTTGTAATTCCATGCTTTCAACCACCTTTGAGACAGCTAAAATGACCTGTTCCATTATTAAGGGTTTAACATCTACAAATATAACATCTGGATTTACAATGTTCAATTCTAATATCAAACTTTCAATTGGAATTGCCTCAATAGTATCCTCTTTGCTTAAACAATAATTAGAAATTAATTTTGTTAATACAGAGACATTAATAAGTTCTTCTTTTACGACAACTGCTTTGTGTACAATCATAGGTTTAATTTATTTGATAGCGGTAAGTTTTCACTATTTAACAACTTAGAAAACTTCATAAAAAATGCAAAATTCTTATTTTAAATTGAAATACCAATAAGGCAAGTAATAAACGGTCGTATTTGCGTATAAGTGGTAAAAAATTGAATATTTGCGTTTAAATATTTTGACAAAAAAGTAAAATAATACACTTTACACCAATCGAATTACACCAATTACTAATGCTACAGCAAATATTTTAGAAACATTAAGTTCAAATGATTCAAAACTTTCATTTTCACTCATCAATAATATGTGGTCTAAATCTGATCCCTTTTTTACTCTTTTAACCAAGGAACCTTGTGAGGTTTCTAAAACATAAACCCTATCCCATTGAAAAAACAAATCGTCTAATAACAGTTTTTTACAAGCAACAATATCGCCATTGTTGTATTTTGGATACATAGTATCGCCAGTAACTTGAATAAGCGAATCCGCTTCTTTAAAAGTAGGAATTAAAAACTTTTCATTTTCATATTCCATAAACTTAAAGTCCGATGAAAGAGTGGTGTCAAAATGAGTAAATCCGTTTATATTTGCTCCGCGTTGCTTTGCAGAAAATCCATTTTTTAACATATTTCCTTTCCCTGTTAACAACCATTCAGGATTTATTTCAAAACACTTTGAATATATTAATTCTGTGTCAAATGTGTTTCTTGCTTTCCAATTGTAAAGCACTTGAGGAGAAATGCCTAAAAAATTGGCAAAATCGGTATCTCTATTAAAAGCATAATGCTGCTTTATGCTGTTTATTCTTTGAAATTTTTCCATTGCAATAAAATATACTAATAATTTAAAAATTTTAACAATTATTTTCGTACTTAAACAATAAGTTTACTTATTTTTGTTTCGCACATTGAAACAAATACGACAATGAACAAAGATAATGAAAAAAGAAAATATAACAAATACATACCAATAGTCATTAATCGACTCAAGGACAAATACGGACTCTCAACACAGTTTATTCATCAATCATTAAGAGGTGATCGAACGAGCGAAACGTCTGAAAAGATAGTTGCTGAGTATAAATTATTAGCCAGCGAAGTTGAAAAGGTGCTTAGAAAATAATTATATAATTTATTTCTAATACAAACTCTTTTTTTTCAATAATTAAGAAATTTCACCTAAAAGAAGACCCAAAACAATCACTATTTTATTTTAAACGATTCTTTTTTTTGATATGAGATTACTATTAAATCATCATAAAAACTACTTTTAAAGTCACGAAAAATTGTTTTTTTTGTTTAAAATTTTCAATTACAAAGTATTTATTTTTTAAATTTTCACTTTATTTGTTTTTATTAATTTGATAATACTAACAAAATATTTAATAAATTTCAACATTTTAATTTCTTATTAAATTAATTAGAATAGATTTTGAAAATTTAGTAAACAGGCAATCGATTGCTAATAATCGTTTTTAAAATACAGTTCAACTAAAAAGAATAGTATTCGTTTCTAAACTAACGTTTTGTTTTAAAAATGTTACCATGAAAAACACAATTTTCCTTTTAGTGATTGCTTTAAACTTCATTTCCTGTAGCAAAAATGAGGATATAATATCGAATCCCACAGATTCAATTTACAGACAGGAAATGCGACAATTTATCATTGATTTGAGTCACTATTCTAAAAGTATAAAACCTGAATTTAAAATAATTCCTCAAAATGGCATTCAGTTGTGTACTATTGACGGGGAAATCACGAGTGTTCCAAGTCAGAATTATTTAAACTCCATTGACGGAATCAGTCAAGAAGGATTGTTTTACGGTTATGAAAATGACGATTTGGCAACTCCACAAAGTATTTCTACTTATTTTAAATCGTATTTAAACGTTTCAAAAAATCAGGGGAAAACAATATTAATTACCGATTATTGCACAACCGCATCAAATATTAGTAATTCCTATTTTGAAAACAATCAATCTGGGTATGTTTCTTTTTCTGCTGACCAACGTTTTTTGACCTCTATTCCAACGTTTCCAAATCCTATTTTTCATCAAAACAATACTGTTGTAAATTCCTTATCGAATGTTAAAAACTTCATTTTGCTACTCAATTTTGAAAATTTTAGTTCAAAAGCCGATTTTATAAATGCCATTACCGCTACAAATTATGATTTGGTAGTTTTGGATTTATATTTCCGAAACGGTTCAGAATTTACGGTTACCGATATAAATCAAATTCGAAACAAAGCAAATGGCGGAAAACGCTTGGTCTTTTCGTATGTTTCTATAGGTGAAGCCGAAGATTACAGGTATTATTGGCAACCTAGTTGGAATGCAACTCCACCCATTTGGTTAGATGCCGAAAATCCTAATTGGGCTGGAAATTATAAGGTTCGGTATTGGCAACCTGAATGGCAGCAAATTATTTATGGCAATGACGTATCTTATATGAAAAAGATTATCAATACCGGTTTTGATGGTGTTTACCTTGATTTAGTTGATGCATTTTGGTATTATGAATGATTTTATATTCCAAATAAAGCACTACTTTTGTTTCTGAATAGCGTTGCTAATTAATAATTTCTAATGAAAAACATTCAAATTTTAGTCCTCTTT
>CANIFM010000187.1 GCA_947466955.1 Bacteroidota bacterium | reverse complement strand
ATAAATATAAGTTTTCTATCGAAAGCAGTTCCTGTCATGCTGAACTTGTTTCAGCATCATAAGAATCTGAAATAAATTCAGATTGACAAACAGAAGCCTTCTCCAACCTACAACCATCAACTATCAACTATCAACCAACAACTACCTCAGGAAAGGGTGACGGAACGGGAATGTGTTAGTGGATAAATATAAGTTTTCTATCGAAAGCAGTTCCTGTCATGCTGAACTTGTTTCAGCATCCTTGAGAATCTGAAATAAATTCAGATTGACAAACAGAAGCCTTCTCCAACCTACAACTATCAACCAACAACCATCAACCAACAACCAACAACCATCTACCAACAACCATCAACCAAAAAACTACCTCCTCCGCTTGTATTCTAAATTTTTCAGTAGTTTTTTAAATCGTGGGCCTGGTCGATACACTATTGAGGCGCTATTGATATTTTTAGTGCTAACTTCTTCGGCGGTATCGCTTGCAGTTCCTTTGACGCTTATTTGAAAAGAACCCAAATGTCCTAATCGCACAATGTTTCCGTCTTGCAAGTCTCTTGAAATGTGGTGTACCAAACTGTAAACTACCGCTTGACAATCGGTTTCGGTGAGCGTTGTGCTTGTAGAAATTTGTTCTGTGAGTTGGTCTAAATCAATGATACCGGATTGAACGGCTCTTGGAAAATAACGCAAAGAACTAGAGGAATCTAAAGGGTTACTGTTTGCCACTGCTATAATTGGAACTGCCATAATGAATAATTTTTTTGTTGGTTCGTACTTAGTTTGAATCAGATCTTGACAAAGATAACGCTTTAACCGTACGATTGTATAAAATGACGCTGGTCATTTATATAAATCACCTAGGTGAAATTACAAAACGACCGTGGTGAAATTATAAAGTCACCAAGGTCGTTTTATCGGTTAGTCCTTACGTTCTATTTGGCTTGACTTGACGGGGTGTGAAGAATGTCTAGCTTATGGAAGTTTTTTTGGTTATTCGTCAATTTGGTTATTTGTGTGAAAAAGTTAATGCGGTTATTTGTGAGAAAGGGTTAATCGGTTATTTGTTTAATCGGTTAATCGGAAGAAGGGATTATATAGTTAATTTGGTTATTTGGGAGTGGGAAAAGTTGTTGGTTGATGGAAAAAGGGTTAATCGGTTAAAAACTTTGCGAACTTTGCGAAAAACTTTGCGCCCTTTGCGGTTAGAATCTAAAATCTAAAATCTAAAATCTAAAATCGTAAATCTGCAATCTGGGTTCGCGCGAAGGGTGGCAGCGGAAATCCTCTGTATAACGAAGTGGAACAGAGATTGCAGCGAACGACCTGACCCGAATTTTTCGAGGGTCGCGCCCAAAAAATAATAATTTAGAAGTGGTTACCTTTTCTCAATCCATTTTCGGGCATTCACAAAAGCTTCGTGCCATGGCGAAACTTCATCGTGTCTGTCTTTTGGATAATTCGCCCAATTCCACTGGAAAGTGGAACGCTCAATGTGTGGCATCATTACCAAATGTCTTCCTGTTTTGTCACAAAGCATCGCGGTATTGTAATCGGAACCATTTGGATTTGCTGGATAATCTGAATAGGCATATTTAGAAACGATAGTGTAGTTTTCTTCGGGTAATGGCAAGTTGAATTTCCCTTCGCCATGAGAAATCCAAACGCCCAAAGTGCTTCCCGCCAATGTGGACAACATTACGGAATTATTTTCTTGAATGGTCACGGATGTAAATCCACTTTCGTGTTTGTTTGACGTGTTGTGTTTCATTTTTCCATGAACTTCATGTTCTGGATTGATGACTTCTAATTCCATAAATAATTGGCAACCATTACAAATTCCAACCGATAAAGTGTCGTCTCTTTTAAAGAAATTTGCTAAGGCTGTTTTTGCTTTTTCGTTGTATAAAAAGGCGCCCGCCCAACCTTTGGCAGAACCTAAAACGTCTGAATTTGAGAAACCTCCAACAGCTCCAATGAATTGAATTTCTTCTAAGTTTTCACGTCCCGAAATCAAATCGGTCATGTGAACATCTTTAACATCAAAACCTGCCAAATACATTGCATTTGCCATTTCACGTTCTGAATTACTTCCTTTTTCTCGGATAATAGCCGCTTTTGGACGCGGTTTTGTCGAATCAATTACTGGTTTTTTCCCTGTGAAATGAGTAGGAAAAGTATAGTGTAAAGGTTGGTTTTTATAATTTTCAAAACGCGCTTTCGCCATTCCGTTTTTAGATTGTTTTTGATCTAATAAATACGATGTTTTGTACCAAATATCTCGGTATTTAGGTATGTCAAATGTCAAATGTCCAAAGTCCAAAGTACCTTCATTGGTAACTTTACCTAATTTATGAAAAATGATATTATTTGATTTCAATTTACTTTCTATAACAGCATCATTTTTGGCTTGGAACACAATTCCAATATTTTCAGAAAACAATATTTTAATTAAGTCTTTTTCTTCAAATGAATCAAATGAAATTTTCATTCCAGCTTCTTCCATTTTATTTGTTTCCAATGCAGCTTGCTCCCCCTTCGGGGGCTGGGGGGCTTTAGTTAGTGGGCTAAAACACATTTCTAATAAAGTAGTAATCAATCCGCCACTTCCAATATCGTGACCAGCAATAATTTCATTTTCTAAAATTAATTCTTGAATTGAATTGAAAGCAGTTTTAAAGAATTTTGAATCTTTAATTGTTGGCGTTTCTGTTCCAATAGTTGTTAATATTTGGGCAAATGAAGTACCACCCAACTTATAATTATCTTGTGAAAGATTGATATAATAAATGGAACCACCGTCAATTTGTAATACTGGCTCGACTACTTTTTTAATGTCAATGCAATTTCCACCCGCTGAAATTATTACCGTTCCCGGCGCAATTACTTCGTCATTTGGATATTTTTGTTTCATCGAAAGGGAATCTTTTCCTGTTGGAATATTGATTCCTAATTCGATTGCAAAATCGGAACAACTCTTTACAGCAGCATATAAACGGGCATCTTCGCCTTCGTTTTTACACGCCCACATCCAATTGGCAGACAACGAAAGTCCGTTCATTCCGTCTTTTATTGGTGCCCAAATAATATTGGATAAAGCTTCGGCAATCGCCGTTCTGGTTCCTGCAATTGGGTCAATTAACGACGCAATTGGCGAATGTCCGATAGAAGTTGCAATTCCTTCTTTTCCTAAATAATCCAATGCCATTACCCCGCAATTATTTAATGGCAATTGCAACGGCCCGACACATTGTTGTTTGGCGACTTTTCCACCCACACAACGATCGACTTTATTGGTCAACCAATCCTTGCAAGCAACAGCTTCTAACTGCAAAACTTGCTCTAAATAGGTTGAAATTTTATCTTGGGAATAGACTAATTCTGAGTAATTTCGGGTAATGGTTTTATCAGTCATAACCACTTTTGGGGAACTTCCAAACATATCTTCTAAAGCAAAATCCATAGGTTTTTGACCCGTAGTTTTTGATACAAATGTAAAGCGATTGGTATCCGTAACATCGCCAACCTGGTACATCGGCGAACGTTCTCTGTCGGCTATTTTTTGAAGTAATTCAATGTCTTTTGGCGCAATTACCAATCCCATTCTTTCTTGAGATTCGTTTCCAATAATTTCCTTTGCAGAAAGCGTTGGGTCGCCAATTGGCAATTTGTCTAAATCGATTAAACCTCCAGTTTCTTCAATTAATTCTGAAAGGCAATTCAAATGTCCTCCAGCTCCATGATCGTGAATGGAAACAATTGGATTTAAGTCGCTTTCAACTAATCCACGAATAGCATTTGCAGCTCTTTTTTGCATTTCTGGGTTCGAGCGTTGAATGGCATTCAATTCAATTCCAGAACTAAAAGCACCTGTATCTGCTGATGAAACGGCTGCTCCACCCATTCCAATTCTATAATTATCGCCACCTAAAATCACGATTTTATCACCTGCTTTTGGTTTTTTCTTGATGGCTTGGTCTAATTTTCCATACCCAATTCCACCCGCTTGCATAATGACTTTGTCGTATCCTAATTTGCGGTTATTTTCATCGTGTTCAAATGTTAAAACAGAACCTGTAATTAAGGGTTGACCGAATTTATTTCCAAAATCAGAAGCTCCATTGGATGCTTTTATTAAAATATCCATTGGGGTTTGATACAGCCATTTTCTTTCTTCCATTCCATTTTCCCAAGGTTTATTTTCAGATAAACGAGAATAGGAAGTCATATAAACCGCCGTTCCAGCCAATGGCAATGAACCTTGTCCGCCAGCTAATCGATCACGAATTTCACCGCCAGAACCTGTTGCTGCTCCATTAAAAGGTTCAACTGTTGTTGGGAAATTATGCGTTTCTGCTTTTAATGAAATTACAGAATCGAAATCTTTGGTTTCATAGAAATCAGGTTTGTCAGCACTTTTTGGAGCAAATTGCTGCACTCGTGGCCCTTTTACAAATGCCACATTATCTTTATAAGCAGAAACAATATCGTTTGGATTTTCAGCGGATGTTTTCTTGATTAATTTGAATAGGGAAGAAGGCATTTCTTCTCCGTCGATTACAAATGTTCCGTTGAAAATTTTATGTCGGCAATGTTCTGAATTGGCTTGTGAAAAACCAAAAACTTCAGAATCAGTTAGTTTTCGTCCTATTTTAATGGATAAAGTATCTAAATAATCAACTTCTTCTTGGCTTAAAGCCAAACCTTCTGATTTGTTATAACTTGCAATATCGTCAATTTCAAGAATGGCTTCCGGTTGACTATTTATGGTAAAAACATCTTGCTGTAACTCAACATATTTTTGTGAAAGCATTGGATCAAAATCAGTAAAATCAGCTGTGACTTTTTGAAATTCTTCAATTCTGATAATTCCAGAAACGCCCATATTCTGGGTGATTTCAACGGCATTCGTGCTCCAAGGCGTTATCATTGTGGCTCGTGGACCAATAAAAAAATCCGTTCCAATTGTGTTTAGAACGGATTTTTCTATTTTATTTGAATTGCCAAAAAGCCAATTTAATTTTGAAATGTCTTGGGCAGAAAGTTCGTTTTGCGATTGAACAGCAAAAACCGTATTGGTCTGGTTTCCGAAGAAGTGAATCATTTTTTGTAGTATTGTTGTGTTGCGCAAATTTACTTTAAAAAAGTGCAATGTGCAATAATTACGATTACAAGTTTTTCAACATGAAACGGTTTATCAAAAAAATACACAAATTATCAAGGCATTATTATCT
>CANIFM010000186.1 GCA_947466955.1 Bacteroidota bacterium | reverse complement strand
TTAATTTTGATATTTGAACAATTAAAGTTAAATGTTCAATAAACTGTCATTTGTTTTATATAAATTTATTGCTTAAATATAAAACTTGAAAGTTTATTCAAGTTGATAGGTCTTAAAGACATTCTATATTAATACAAATAGCTATTAAATAAACCCATTATGATAAACCCAGATTTAATAAATGCAACAATTAAATTTGTAAAACAAGAGCTTGAAAATGCTGAAGGGGGACATGATTGGTTTCACATTCAAAGGGTTTATAAAAATTCATTGTTGATTGCTAACGGCGAAAATTGTGACATTTTAGTGGTAAAATTAGGCGCTTTACTTCACGATATTGCCGATAGTAAATTTCATAATGGTGATGAAACTGTGGGGCCAAAAAAAGCAAGATTGTTTTTAGAAGGCGAAAATGTATCTGAAAATACGATTATTCACATTATCAATATTATCGAAAATATTTCCTTTAAAGGAGGAAATACAATCAAAAATTTCCACTCATTAGAATTAGATATTGTTCAAGATGCCGATCGATTAGACGCCATTGGAGCCATAGGAATAGCAAGAACTTTCAATTATGGTGGATTCAAAAATAGATTGTTATACAATCCAAATATTGCTCCAAATCTTCACATGAGCAAGGAAGAATATAAAAA
Source organism: Bacteroidota bacterium (assembly GCA_947466955.1). Taxonomy (GTDB): domain Bacteria; phylum Bacteroidota; class Bacteroidia; order Flavobacteriales; family Flavobacteriaceae; genus Flavobacterium. The sequence goes on along the minus strand of CANIFM010000186.1, from coordinate 4,588 downwards.
TTCAGAGGCGCCAACAATCAATCATTTCTACGAAAAATTGTTGCTTTTGAAAGATAAAATGAACACCAAAACTGGAAAGGAAATTGCAGCACAAAGGCATCATTTTATGGAATCCTTTTTATCGCAATTTTATGCCGAATGGGATGGTGAAAAATAATATTTTCTTTCTATAATCCTTTAAAATCAGGCTTTCTTTTTTCTAAAAAAGCGGTTGTTCCTTCCTTGAAATCTGCTGTTCCAAAGCATTTTCCAAACGCCTCAATTTCTGTTTTATATCCATTCACGCCGTCTTTAAAATTGGCATTAATCGCTTTAATCGCTTGGCTGATTGCTACTGGCGAATTTCTTGCGATTTTTTGTCCGATACCATTACAGAATTCTAAAAGTTCTGTTTGTGGCACAACATAATTGACCAAACCATAAGTTTTTGCTTCATCTGCAGTTAACATTCCCGCTGACATAATCATTTCCATTGCCTTTCCTTTTCCAACTAATTGTGGCAATCTTTGTGTTCCTCCGTAACCTGGAATTACACCAAGAGAAACTTCTGGCAATCCCATTTTTGCGTTTTCAGATGCAACTCTAAAATGACAAGACATTGCCAATTCTAATCCACCACCAAGTGCAAATCCATTGACTGCGGCAATTACTGGCGTTCCTAAGTTTTCGATAAAATCAAATAAAACCGATTGTCCTTGCTCTGCTAATTCAGCGCCTTCAGTCACGGAAAAATTTGCAAATTCAGAAATATCTGCACCAGCAACAAACGCTTTATCGCCACTTCCGGTTAGAATTATTACTCGAATTTCTTTGTTATTTCCTAATGCTTTAAAGGCTTCGTGCAATTCTAAAATGGTTGCTTTATTCAACGCATTTAATTTTGTTGGTCGATTAATGGTAATCGTTGCGCTATTTATTTCTGTAGTAACTAATATATTTTCGTAGTTCATTTTTATGATTTTATGAGTTAATTATTGGAAGCGAAACGGTAAATGTTGCGCCTTTTCCAAATTCTGTTTCAAAGGTAATTGTTCCTTTATAATTTTCAATTATGTTTTTAATAATTCCTAATCCTAATCCCATTCCGCTATTTTTCGTCGTGAATTTAGGCTCAAATATTCTATCAATATTTTCAGATTCAATCCCAATTCCATTGTCTTTTACAAGTATTAAAACATTATTTTCTTCTTTTCTAACCGAAACCAATATTGATTTTTCAACTTGATTTTCAGGAATTGACTGAATGGCATTTTTCACTAAATTAGTAATCACACGAATCAATTGCGCGCGATCCATTTTTGAAATTATGACTTGTTCTTCGCTTTCAAAAACAATATATTCTTCGTTGAAAATATCAAGTGTCAACTCGACAACATTTACCACATTTAGCGTTTCGTTTTGTTGCGCTGGCATCGATGCAAAATTTGAAAATGCAGATGCAACTGAGCTCATCGTGTCAATTTGTTGGATTAATGTTTTGGAATAATCGTTCAGTTTTTGTTTTAAATCAGGGTCATTTGCATCAAATTTTCGTTGGAAACTTTGCACCGTTAATCGCATTGGCGTAAGCGGATTTTTAATTTCGTGCGCAACCTGTTTTGCCATTTCGCGCCAAGCTTCTTCTCGCTCACTTTGTGCTAATTTTATGGCACTTTCTTCCAATTCATCGACCATTCCGTTATAGGCTTTTATCAATAAATTGATTTCCTTGCTATTGGCTTCTAAAACAATTTTTTCGTTTTTTTGATCTAAACTCGTATCTCTCAATTTATCGGAAATTGTCTTTAATGATTTTGTAATATAAGTGGAAAGAAAATAAGCCAATCCAAATGCAATCAACAACATAAAAGCATAAACTTGCCCCAATCGTATTAAGAAATTCTGAAGTTCGGTTTCATAAAAACTATCATCTTCAACATACGGAATATTCAAAATTCCAAGCGGTTTGAATTTTTCGTCCTTAATAATGCTATAAGAAGAACGGTTTTTTACACCGTCAATATTTTTGATGTCAACATATCTCTTTTCGATAGAAGATTGCACCAATTTTAATATGTATTTTGGAATTGGTGGTGCAATGGTGTCAACAGAAAAAGAGGCTTTTGATGATTTTAATAACTTCCCGTCCAAACCAAAAATATTGATTTCTAATCCGTGAATTTGAGATAATTCGTGAATTTTATCTTTAAAAATTAAATCTAAATTATTAGTTGAAAGTGGATACGTAGTGTTAGTAAGAACGTAATTAATGTGTTCGTTAATAGCAATTTCTTTCCGTTCTAATCGTTCTTGGTGGTATTCTTTGGATTCGTTTTTAAACTGAATTATTGAAATAGAAGCCATTAAAATAGATGCAATCAAAACCAATACAATCATCGACAGGAAAATCCTTGTTCGTAGTGAAAGCATTGACATTTTGAAGCTCATATAAAAGTGTTCAGTAATTAGTAATTCGTGTTCAGTATCAGTTTCGGTATTTCGTTCAGGTTTAATAACTGAACTCTGAAAGCCGATTACTGATCACTATTTCTTTCTCGAATTCGTTTGTACATTTTGAATCCTAACATTATTGTAATTGAAAAAATAAAGATTCCAAGAACGCCATAAATCCAATTGACCGCATTTTTCAGAATGACCAAAAATACGACTGCAAACAAAATTAGGGTTGCCCCTTCATTCCACAAACGCATGAAATTTGAAGTGTATTTTACTTCGTCATTTTGCAACTCTTTATAAATGGATTGACATTTAAAATGATAGATAAACAACAAAACTACGAATCCTAACTTTACTTGCATCCAAGACATTTCTATAAAAGCAGGATTTAGATGTAGTAAAAATAGTGCAAAAACAGTAGCTAAAATAGCACTTGGCCACGTGATAATGTACCACAATCGATACGTCATTATCTTATATTGATTTTGCAATATTTCCTTTTCAGGTGATGGCTTGTCGTTGGCTTCAATTTGGTAAACAAAAAGGCGGACAATATAAAAAAGTCCTGCAAACCAAGTGATTACAAAAATGAGATGAAGCGATTTTAGGTAGTTGTAGTATTCCATTATTTTTTTGTTTAAAGTTTAGAGTTTAAGGTTTTAGCACGTTATACAACTTTAAACCTTAAACTTTAAACATTTTTATTTTGTCCATTCTTCGATCCAATTTACAACGGTTTGGCACCATTCATCGCCGTCGTTCATACAAGGAATTGCCATAAAACTTTCCCCACCGTGTTCTATAAATTCGTGGTTGGCTTCCATTGCAATTTCTTCCAATGTTTCCAAGCAATCCGACACGAATGCTGGCGTTACTACCGCTAATTTCTTAATTCCTTTTTCGGGCATTTTGTTCACTTCCACATCGGTATATGGAGTTAACCATTTATCCCCAGCCAATCTCGATTGAAACGTTTGACTGTATTTTCCTTCTGGAATTCCTAAATATTTTACAACCTGTTTTGTAGTTTCATAACATTGGTGGCGGTAACAAAATTCGTGAGCTGGTGAAGGCGTGTTGCAGCAAGAACCATCAATTTTGCAATGTGATTTTGTAATGTCGGTTTTGCGAATATGACGCTCTGGAATCCCGTGATACGAGAACAATAAATGATCATAATCGTAGTTTTCCAAATGCTTTTTGATAGAATTTCCCAAGCTTGAAATGTAATCAGGCTTATTATAAAAAGCAGGAACAATCGTGAATTTCATCTCAGGAAAATATTTTCTTCTGTGCTCTTCTGCCAATTCTAAAATGGTAGTTGTAGAAGCCATCGCGTGTTGCGGATACAAAGGAAACAACAAAACTTCATCCACACCTTTATCTTTCAATTCTTGCAACCCTTTTAGGATTGACATTTTTCCGTAACGCATTGCTAATGCAACAGGAGTTGAAGTTTTTGCCTGAACTTTCTTCTGCATTCTTTGCGAAATCACTACTAATGGCGACCCTTCTTCCCACCAAATTTTTGCGTAAGCGGCAGCTGATTTTTTTGGTCTTGTTTGTAAAATAATTCCACGAACTAATAAAGCTCGCAATAAAAACGGAACGTCAATTACATATTTATCCATTAAAAACTCGTCTAAATACGGCTTAACATCTTTTGCAGTTGGACTTTCTGGAGAACCTAAATTGACTAATAATACACCTTTCATTTTATTTATTTTTTGCATAAAAGTAATTCAAACTTACTTTTTATTATTTGCGATTAACTATTTTTTAATGCTTGTTCACAATCAATTTGATGTGATTATGTGTTTGGATTAATTGCCATCAGATATTTCTTCGGCGTGGTAGCAAATTTCTTTTTGAAAGCGGCAATAAAATGACTTCCTGTGCTGTAGCCAATTTTCAAACCTACTTCGTTTACATTATAGGAACCGCTGTCGAGTAATTTTCGGGCGCAATCCATTTTATAATCAAACAAAAATCCATAAACTGTGTCGCCATAAATTTGTTTGAAACCCATTTTTAATTTCTTTAAATTCAATCCTACTTGGTCGGCTAATTCTTGTAAACCTGGCGGTTCTGCCATATTTGCAATTACAATTTCCTTTGCTTTTTTAATTTTCATTACATTTTCTTCGTCAAT
>CANIFM010000185.1 GCA_947466955.1 Bacteroidota bacterium | reverse complement strand
TCATTAAATTCGATTATTTCACCCGATATTGGAAGAAATAAATCTGAAACTGTTTTTACAGCTTCAACCGTTCCAAAAACTTCATCTTTTTCGAGAGTTTGGTCTAAAGTTTCTACTTCAACATAAACAATATCTCCCAGTTCTTTTTGGGCAAAATCCGTGATTCCAACCGTTGCAATTTCACCATCAATACTAATCCATTCATGGTCTTTTGTGTATTTTAAATTTGAAGGAATATTCATTATATCTTATTTTTAGTTTTTAAATAATTTAATGCAAATGTATTGTTTCAAGCGTGATTTTAAGAATATTTCATGTTAATTTCCAAAATTATATCTCAGCGTGAATCCTCCTCTAATATTTGTCATTGGAAATGATGTTGATATTACTGCTTTTGAGAACGAATGGTCATAATAGAAAATAGCCGTTAGATTTTTGCTTAAAGAATAATCGGCTGTTAATTTTACTGACCAAATATTCTGCCCTCCAGCCAATTGATTATTATTATAATCTAAATATCTAACAATAGTTTGGTTGTTTCTATAAGAAAAATCAGCTTTTATATTAATGTCTCCCTTGATTATTCCGGCTGGATTATCTGCAAATTTAGAAGTAAAAGCAACGTCTTTAAAACGATAACCCATACCAACTACATATTCAATTCCTTGGACTTCAGTTAATAAATTATTATCAAAACTCATTGATAATGCTCGGTCTTTTTTCATTTCTGCTAAAAATTTCATAGCGTTTTTCAATTCAAAATCAATTCTGATTAATGGATTAAATTGTTCTACTAAATTAATATTTGCAATAATGGTTTTATTTAAGAAATTTCCACCCGCATCTATTCCATTTGGATTTAGGTTGTATTCCAAATTAGATCGAAATGAATTGATTGTATAGGATGCTTTATAGCTGTGTTGCAATGAAAATCTTTTGAATTTTTCTTTAAAAAAAGCAAATTTCATTAACCCACTATATTTTGCTGTCCAGTTTGGCATTGGAAAATCTCTAAAAGCAGAAAGTGAAACTCCAGATGCCGATTGTCCTATTTTATCACTAATTAAACCTGTATAAGCAGCAAGAAATGAAGGCAACAACACTGCTTGACTATTTTTTCCAAAACCTACCGGATAACCTTCAGCATCCATCGGGAAAGTCGATGAGTGATAATATTGTTCGGCCAAACGATTCGCAACAATAATTCTATTTCCTCTAAAATCATTAAATGCTGAAGATTCATTGATATCACTATTTCTAAAAGATGTTTTAAGCAAAACCGTTGAAATCGCAAAATTACCAGTACTATATGGGGATCTTGAATTGTATTGTCCTGCAGAAACATCAAATTGTTCAGAAAAATTCTCCGCAAAAGTTCTATCAGCAGTTAAATCAATTTTGAAATCAGGAAACAAATCCATATTTGCCGTAAGGTTTAATGTTTTATTTGTCACTTGCGTAAAATTTTGATTGAATTCTGGGTAATTTGTTAACCAACCATTTTTTGCAGCTTCAAAACGAACATCGTCTTGGGATCCAAATACGAATCCTAAAGTTGGTTTTGAGGTTCCCAAGAATCCTAATCCAGGTAAATATCCTGGCAAGGCAGTTCCTTTATTTTCTGTGTAATTTATTTGAATGTTTTTTACGCTAGTCAATACCCCTCTTATTCCATCGATAAAGATATTGCCTTCTGACGTGTTTTGCTGTGGTGGTGTATTTACAACTTTCTGCCCTGGTTTTGGAGCCACTTTTGGAGTTGATTGAGGTGCTTTTTTAGTTTGTTTTGACAGGCCAATGTACTTATAAAAAGCATCCATATTAAAAGCAGTATTTAATTTTTGTGATGCGGAATTTTGAATAGTATTTCCTAAATTATATAAAGTTCCGTCTGTGGCTTCAACAGATGATAAAGCTGCAGAGGCTTTTTGCCAACTATAATTTCCCGTATAAGAATAGGTGGATTTTACAAAACTAAACAATGGAATTTTATTAATTGGCAAATCATAATTAACAGTCAATTGTTGTGTATGCTGATTTGGATCTCCAACGTTCCAATAATCATCCCAAATTGTAACGGTATTATTCGGAACATTATTTTGATCCAAATAGTTTCTAACAATATTATTTGACGATGCTGTGAAGTTTAGTTTCAAAGATTTCGTCAAATTATAATTGAATCCATATTGATAATTGAATAAGAAATTTCTTCTGTATAATGGGTCTAATCCAATTCCTGCAACTTCCACTTGACGAAATTCTTGTCTATTATATTGTCTGATAATATTTGAACTAAAAGATATATTGGTTGGTAAATAATTAAAATTAAAATCACTCAACAGTTTCCAATAATCACTTTTCTTGAAAACTTTGGTTTTCTTAAAAGGTTCAAATGGTTTTGGTTGAAATGTATAGGCATAATCAACAGTTGTATTGACTTGTTTGTCCAAATAACTTTCAATCTCAAAATCGTGTCGCTTCACTTCATTATAAGAATACGATAAAGTTAAATTTTCAGGGTCATAAACATGTGGCTTTTGTTTTTCACCTCTTTCTTTTTTTACCCCTATAAAATTGATACTTCTGCGTTTCGTATAATCAATAGCTCTGTCTCTAATATTGTCTTTTTCAGCTTGGTTTGTTGTAATATCAATCAGTTGTTGCAATTTAATATCCTGATTAAATGGATCGTAAAGTGGTGTGATAATTTCTTCACCAACTGCATAATTGAACGGCAAATTAATCCCCCATTTTTTAGGCAATAATTTACCGATACTCAAATTTGAAACGAAATTATATTGAAAAAGATCTTCACGACTTCTTTCATTTGGACCTTGTTCTAAGGAACCAAAACCAGCTGTACTTCGCTTTCCTGTGGCAGAAACTGTTGCCAAATCGGCAAAATTGGTGTCTAAATTAACAACTGTAGCCATTCCACCATTGTTGTCCATTCCAGATAATCGAAGTTCATTGAACCAAACTTCACCACGAATAGGACTCGTATTTGTTGACTTACTTTTTATACCAACCATTAAAGTACGTACTAATCCAAAATTTGGATTTCCCCTAATTCCTAATCTCAATTTACCTCTACTTGTATTAGTTGCTAAAGAAGGGTCTAAAACGTCATCATCAATATACCGAATTCCGTTCGCATCTTCAGCGGGAGCATTACCACCCATTGCTAATATTTTTAATTGTGTTAAAAGTGATAATGGTAAATTTATATTATTTATTTCTGGCCAAATGTCTTCTGCTGTTGATGCACCTTCAGCAGTTACTTTTAAAGGGATTTCTACTTGATAAAAGTTTTGTGTAAAGTCATTTCCAAATCGAATAAAACCAACCATTTGATCATTTTGAAGTGGTGTTGGGTCGGATGGTGCTGGAAGTGCTTCAGCGTGTAAAAACATTTTCAAGTTTTTATATTGTCGCATATCAACACTTAAATTTTTGAAAACTGCTCTTGAATCACCAGGTTGCAATCCAGCTCCTCCGACCCTCATTGCTAATGCTTGCTCATTTTGATTGATTACAGAATTATTATTATACAATTGTTCGCGGACAACTCCAGGTGGAGAAACATATTTTATTGGGCTTCTGTTTCCGTTTTCTTGAAGATTTACTGCCAAAACATCAAAATCAGTATTGTCGTCGGATGGGTTTGGATCTGTTGCATCTAAAGTGTTGGTATAGCGTCTCCATTCTCCTCTAACTAAATCTAAAGCACCAAAACGAACGGTTAAATTATCACTGAAACCAGTCATAAACATTCGCATATAGCCAATAGCTCTGAAATCTGAAATTCCTCCAATAGCATTTTCAGGCTGAGAAACTGGAATTTTAAACTGAATCCATCTTGCTTTTGTAGCATTCGCACCAGCTGGCAAATTTGCCGCATCGGTTTCTCTAATATCAGTTACATATCGATCTACTCCAATAGTCATGTTTTTATGTAAATAGATACTATATTCGTAATACGCATTAATAGTATTCATGGTATTATCTCGATTGATGTCCTCAACATCTGGAAGCGTAGAAGAACCTCTATTTGAATCTGTTACATCAACTGGGGAATTGCCCTGTGTTCCATTATAATTTTTATAATGCTCTTGTACGGAACCTTCAGCAGCTAAATAATATCCATAATCATCAGAAGAAGGATCTTGAACACCTGAAAAATCAGGGAATTTATTAGCTTCTTCACTATTATTTAAACCATCTAAACCTATATCTTGATTTCCTCTATTAGCGGCATTCGTATCAAATGCATAAATTAAAGATTGCGATGCTGGCACATTCCCCCAAATTGGCTGAGGTGTTACCAATATTTGATCTGGCCCTAGTCCATTTTCAAATTGTTTTCTGCCGTCTTTTAAAACATCTTCCGAGATAGAACCAAGATTAAAATAAATCTTTCCAGTATTTGATGCCGCGGTTTCGCTTGCTATATTTCCTGGATCATAATAAGGATCTAATATCCAAAATTGCAAGTACTCAACATTGCTTTGTTCAAAATTAGTAGAATTTAAAGAACGCATTATTCCTCCAAAATTTCCCTGAGGATTTGGTAATTCATTTGTTGCGGCAGCAGCTGGATTATAATTATAAGAACCTCTTTCTTTTGGATAATAGGTTAAATCTAATGTATTTACCACTTGCGTTTGTCCAATTGCAATATCGGTTACGGGATATAATTCTTCGCTATAAATTCGTCTAGTTGAATTTAAAGAAATATCTTGAATAGTCAATCCAGAAGGGCGAGAAGCATAAAATGTTGGATCAATACTATACCATGATAATTTTGCTCTTTTATAACCATAGCTCAAATCTGTTGCTGTTGCATTAAAATCGTATGAACTTCGAGGGGATTTATCGGGTGTAGATGACAAACTCCATGAATATGGAGCTCGCATATCAATTGAAGTTTGAGAACCTTCAAAATCATCAACATAAATTGTAGATTCGCCTTGAAATTGATCTGCTTGAGGAGTATCTGGTTTCAAGAAAGCAATTTCTCCTCTAAAAGATAAATTTGAAGGAACATCAGTATCTACATTGGGTAATTTATTTACTAATCTTGTAAAAAATGGTACTTCGGTAGAAAAATTAGTATTAAATCCAAAAATAGTATTGTTCACAGATTCTTGACCATAACTCGATTTTTGAGTAAACGGTTTTTCTGTCATTTTTAAAAATGTAGCACCTATTAAAAACTTTTCTGATATTTTATGTTCCACATTGAAACCCATAAATCT
>CANIFM010000184.1 GCA_947466955.1 Bacteroidota bacterium | reverse complement strand
TGAGCACCACTTTTTGAGAAGGTTCCATTGTTGCATTTGATTTTAAAGCTTCTTCAATTTTCATAATTGTAGTTACAATATTTGTATGTACAAATTTACATCTAATATTCGATTTTGAAATATATAGATTTGTTATTTTTATGTTAATTTTAAACTTTTATTTATTTTTCTTAAATGAGATGATATTGTGTAATTTTGTAAAAAAATAAATAGCTATGAATTTACCACAAGAAGTTTGGGTTGAACAATTAAAAAATGACGAAAACGCAATTATTTTAGATGTAAGAACAGCGGATGAATGTATTGAAGGGATAATTTCAGGAGCTTTAAATATTGATATATATAAAGGACAAGGTTTTATCTATTTAATTGAAGAATTAGATAAGTCAAAAAACTATTATATTTATTGTAAATCTGGCGGAAGAAGCGGACAAGCTTGCTCCATTATGAACCAATTGGGATTTGAAAACACCTATAACTTACTTGGTGGAATGTTGGAATGGAATGGGGAAGTGGTTTAAATATTTTTTTATAATTAATTATCTTTTAGATTAATTCCTCTAATTTCCCAAATTAATTTGATTATTTCGGATTTGTCTTTTGTTGGAATCTGCATAAAAAAAGAAGCCTTTTTTCTAAATTTAATTACCAAAATGTATTTTTTATCGTTTGATAATAATTTAAAACCAATACATAAAAACAATAACGCTATTAATACTGCTTTGAGCAAACCTGCAAAAAAAGACGCTAAAACACCAATTGTTAAGGAAATAATAATACAATATAACCAATTATTTATTGATGGCTTTTTTGGACTCAAGTATATTTTTACAATATCAGTTAGTAATATATCGATATTAGCTCCTTGATTATTGGTTATATTCAGTAATGAATCATTTAAAGTAAGAGTCTTTATTTTTTTTGCAAATTTCATATTGATTATTTTTTTATTTTATCTATAAAACTATGGTTATAGGCTATTATTTTGAGTTTACCTAAATAATTTTCAAACTGTAACCAGTCATTTTTTTCTTTACAAATTCCAATAATAGTAATTAATCCAATGATTTCGTTACCACTTTCTTTAATTTCGGTTGTAAATTTCTCATATAATAATAAAGTAGCATCTTGCATTTTGATTTCCGATAAAGCATACATTATCATAAAAAGTTCTAATGAATCTTTGAATTCATAGTTTTTAACCGAATTGCTTATTTTTTCTGAAGGCATTAATTCCAATACGATATTTAATTTTTTTAATAAATGTTCATTGAAAATTCAAAATTACTTCCATTTATTCACAAAACAATACGCCAAGTAATAAGTGGGCGTATATGCGTATAGATGGTAAAAAAATAACAATTTGTTTTTTTTGAGAATTTTTTTACAATGAATATACACAGAATATTCATCTTTTTAATTCAAAATATTTAAATACTGTTAAAAAAAAAATTAAACATTCATTACTTGTATTTCATTATTAAATTCTTAATAAATCAAAGAAATATCACTAATTTTGCAATTATATAGGATGATTTCTCTCCATAAGTAGGAATTTAATTTTGAAAAATTAAAATAATTTTACAATGTCAGTTTTAGAAAAATTAAATGCTGAAGGGATTATTGCCTTAGAAAACAAGTATGGTGCCCACAATTACCATCCACTTCCAGTAGTTTTAAATAGAGGAGAAGGAGTATATGTTTGGGATGTTGATGGAAAGAAATATTACGATTTTTTATCGGCTTATTCAGCTGTAAATCAAGGGCATTGTCATCCAAAAATTGTTGGTGCAATGATGAAACAGGCGCAAACATTGACGTTAACTTCTCGTGCATTCTTCAATGATCAATTAGGTCCTTATGAAGAATTTGTAACTAAATATTTTGGTTTCGACAAGGTTTTGCCAATGAATACTGGCGCTGAAGCTGTTGAAACCGCTTTGAAACTTTGTAGAAAATGGGCTTATGAAGTAAAAGGCGTTGCAGAACACGAAGCACAAATCATTGTTTGTGATGGAAATTTCCACGGAAGAACAACAACTATTATTTCGTTTTCAAATGATGAAAATGCCCGTAAGAATTTTGGTCCCTACACGGAAGGATTTATCAAAATTGCTTATGATGATTTGGAAGCGTTAGAAACCGTCTTAAAATCTTCAAAAAATATTGCAGGTTTCCTTGTGGAACCAATTCAAGGGGAAGCTGGGGTTTATACTCCCACAGATGAATATATGATGCGTGCCAAAGAATTGTGCAATCAATATAATGTATTGTTCATTGCAGATGAAATTCAAACGGGAATTGCGAGAACAGGTTCGTTATTAGCAGTTTGTGGAAATTGTTCTTGCGAAAAGCAATGCGAAAGACAAGAAACCTATGCAACTCCAGATATTTTGATATTAGGAAAAGCATTGTCTGGCGGTGCGTATCCAGTTTCTGCAGTTTTAGCAAATGATGCTATTATGAATGTTATAAAACCAGGGCAACACGGCTCTACTTTTGGTGGAAATCCAATTGCTGCCGCCGTTGCAATTGCTGCTCTTGAAGTGGTAAACGAGGAACATTTAATTCAAAATGCCCGTGTTTTAGGGAAGTTATTCAGAAGTAAATTAAACGAATACATACATACTTCAAATATTGCCGTTTTAGTGCGTGGTCGTGGTTTGTTAAATGCAATTGTTATCAACGATACCGAGGAAAGTGATACTGCTTGGAATATTTGTATGGCTTTGCGTGACAACGGACTTTTGGCAAAACCAACTCACGGAAATATTATCCGTTTTGCACCGCCTTTGGTAATGAATGAAGCGCAATTATTAGATTGCGTTGCTATTATTATCAAGACATTGAAGCAATTCGAGAAATAGTATAACATTAAAAAACCCGCTAATTTATTTGAAGTAATTCAAGTAAATTAGTGGGTTTTTTGTTTTCAAAAAGCAATGAACTATTGGTCTTGCTCTTGTTGGTATTTCATTTTTTCCATTAAGTTCTTTTGGATATCTTTAATTCCTTGTTCTCCAACAAATACATACAAGTAAATGGTGAAAATAAGATAAATTGAACTTAATACAACTCCAATAATGGCAAGGATTTTACCAATATTTAAATTTTTGTAATTCAAATATAATTCTGGGCTTTCTTGGTATAATTTCAAATCTTTATTAGCCAAAACCAAAGCTACAATTCCTAAAGTTAATCCTATAAAACCATAGCAACAGCAAGTTACTATTGAAAGTATTCCTAATACTAATACGGCAGTTCCGTTGGGTAAGTTTCTTTGTTCCATTTTTTTTTAATTTTAATTTAAAGGTTTGTCATTTTGTAAATATAGGCAATAATCATAATCAATGCATTTGTAATTGCCATTCCAATGATAATTTTGTGGTAATCACGTGAGGTATCAATGAAATGCAATCCTAAAAATCCAAATAAGAGTAGTGTTGTATAAATTGCTGGAAACTGATAGAACGCATTTGTAAAATCTCCATTGATTAATAAAAGCAAGGAACGTTGCGTTCCACAGCCTAAACAATCAACTCCAAAAAGCGATTTATTCATACACGGCAACATATATTTTTCTGTATCCAAAACATAAATTATTTGTATTGCAATTTAACAAAAATAATATTCATTCTGGAATAGTAAGTTTATTATTTTAAAGTTCCCTACTTTTGAATTCTAATACAAATAGAAATGAAAAAATTGTTGCTTCCAATAATGATAATTGCAATTTTAATTGCATTTTATGAGCAAAGTTTAAAGAATAAAAATGTCTATATTTCGATTATAGCAATCACAGTATTTATGTTTGGAATGATGAAATTGAGTGCAAAAACTCCGAGTAAAAATCAAGATAAAGAAGAGGATAATGTTCAATAAAGGTGATAAGGTTTCAGTGCTTGACGATGCTATAAATGGGGTAGTGCTATCGGTTCAAAATAAGGAAGTTTCTATAGAAACAGAGGATGGATTTGTGATGACATATTTTGCCAATGAATTAATTAAAATAAACGATACCAGCGATTTAAATAAAAGTTTCGGAAGTTTTAATTCAAATCAAATTAAAAAAGAAAAAGAAGAACCAAAAGCAAGAAGTTTTGTAAAAGACAAGAAGGCAAAGTATGAAATTCCCGCTCCAGAATTTGATTTGCACATCGAAAAATTAGTTCCAAGTTTCAAGGGAATGAGTAATTATGACATCCTAACTTTGCAAACAGAAACGGCAAAAAGACACATTGAATTTGCCATAAGAAATCGCATTCCAAAAATCGTTTTTATTCACGGTGTTGGGGAAGGAATTTTGAAAGCAGAACTTGATTTTTTATTAGGAAGATATGATAATTTAGATTTCCGAGAAGGTAATTATCAAAGGTATGGAATGGGAGCAACCGAAGTTTTTATCAGACAAAAGTCAAAATAAAATGCTCCTTTGAAAATTAAAATTCTCAAAGGAGCGTACATTTTTGTTATTTCATTCTAAATAGTAGTTACGAAATTCCCATAGACATATTTTTCGTAAGTAAATGAATTTACGCCATTTGAAAACGTAATATTCTTGAAAACCACATAGTGATTATAGCCAGTCAAAACTAGAGTTGTAGGATTTAAAATTTGAGTTGTTGTAACTTCTATAATACCACTCGTTCCCGTAACACCAGCGGTAGCGTTCCATTCGTCAGAAACAGTTGGGCTTGCTGGCGGAAAAGAAGCGCAGAAATAAGCACTGCTAATTATGGAATCAAAAAGTCGGTAAACCACTTTATTGGTACCGCTAACCAAAATAGTTCGAGGCGTATTTGCAGGTGTAACAACGTTTGCAAAAGTCGAAATTGGCGTTTGTAAAATCAACGCTTCATTGTTTTTAACCTTGAAAAACAATCCGTTATTTATAGTACAAGAATTTATTGCCGCTGCAGGATCAAAATTAAAAGTGTCTAATTTGATATTTCCATCATCGCAACTATTGAAAAGGAAGGCGCAAAGTAATAAACCAAGAAATCGTTTCATATTTTTCATATTTAAAACAAAAATAGAATTTTTAATTTGTTTCAAAAGCATAACTCTTTAAAATCATAAAAATTAACTCTTTATTATAGTATTCAAAGTCAAATTTTCAATTTTAGAAATGAAAAAGCAATTAATTAAAGACAATAGAATTTCTTATATTTGCATCGATTTTATTTCGGAAAGTGATAAAAAACAAACAATGAAAAAAGTATATTTAGATAACGCATCGACAACTCAAATTCGGGAAGAAGTGATTCACGAAATGG
>CANIFM010000183.1 GCA_947466955.1 Bacteroidota bacterium | reverse complement strand
CCATTTCCAGTTGTTAAAATTTGTTTTACTAATTTCCCAAATCTATCAAAAATGTAAATTGTAGTATTAAAATTAAAATCTTTACTCACCCCTTGTACATTCCAAGTATCATTGACACCATCTCCATTTGGAGTAAAATAAGGAGGTATTCCAATTACAGAAATTGTTTGTTGAGATATTCCACAACCATTCAAGTCCTTTACAAATATTTCATGAATTCCAGCAGGTACATTTTCAAATAAATTTGATTCCTGAAACAAGTTTGGATAATCCATGCTGTAAACATAGTCGCCTAATATCGGTAAATTTAGATTTATTGTAACAGAATTAAAAATAGCTAAATCGACAATAGTTGCTATTCCTATATGTGCTACATCCGAAGCGGTTACAGTTATAGTTCTTGTTTTACTACATCCACTCGCATTTAAAACTTCAACCGTATAAATACCTTCATGATTTACATTCAATGTTGATGAAGTTTCTGTTGGAATGATAACAGCATCTTTATACCATTTATAAGTATAATTAGATTCAGGCGAACCATCTACAATTCCGGCTGTTAATATAACGAAAAAAGTAGACAGATTACTGCAAACGAGTTCACTGTGTTCTAAATCTATTTTAGGTGTTGGATTAACTATTAGTTGAATTGTTTTAGTAAGTGAACAGGTTGTATTTATTGGGTTTTTCACTACAATTTTAATATTTTTCGTAAAAGTAACTGGTAACGGATTTTGCAATGGTGTTGTCAAAAGCACATTATTTTCATCATAATATTCAACGACCATTCCAGCTGGTTGTCCCAATGTTACACTATCATGAATTGCTTGAGAATTTGTAAAATCATATTGCCCGTTTTGTAATGCAGGATCTATTTCATCATCACACATACTAGTTAAAGTAGTAGGAATTGTGAAAGCTACAGGAGATTTATCAACTAAAAATTGAATTAAAGTCTCATCAGAACATGCAAGAGTTGAATTGTTCTTGACAACCGCTTTAATAGTTTGTGAAGTTGATGAAAAAGTGGCTGGAAATGGACTTGTTATTAAATTATTATTGGAATCTCGTAAAGGATTATTCAAAGAATCAAAATAAGTAACTGAAACATTAACCATAGTTTGCCCTTGTAACAAGTTGTTTTCTAATGAAGTAGTATTGAAATTGAAAATTCCATCTTGATTGTCATCACATTGTCTTGAAATTGTTACGGCATGAGCAAACGGCAATGTTTCTACGTTTACCGTTACAAATGGACCTAATCCATAACAAGCATTTGTTACATCGCTATCTACTCGAACCCAAATATTTTGAGTTGTGGGATAGCCAATGTTTCTATAATTTACTAAATCGGTTATTCGATTTGTTTCAGATAAAGCATCGGTTTGGTTTCTATAGTATTTGATATTATAAACTCCTGTACTTGGCAAGAGCGACCTGATTGTTGCTTCAGTGGAACTTATGTCAAAACTTGAAACCCCGTCTCTATTGTTATTGTTAATAGTATTGAAACCATATAAATCTAATAAATCATCACAAACTTTAGGGATTGAAATATTGAATGTTGGAGGAATACTAGTTGCTAATACTTTTAAAGTCAATTTAGCAACTCTATAACAGCCATTAGAATTTGCAACTCTTGTCCAAACATCCATTAGAGATGGTGTTGTATTTTGAAAAGCTGTTTCATTTGTAATTAAATCATAAGGAGGATTTGCATTTGCTCCAGCAAAGGAAGTATAATAAGTAAAAACTTCATTGGCGTAATTAGAAGATATTAGAGGATTATTTGCAGTTAGATTAAAATTAGTAATAGCATCTAAATTATCATCGCATTGAATAATTGTTGAATCATTTAAAACAGGTAAAGCAAATGTAAAAAGGGTTGCAGATGAGGAAGTTAACCCACATGAATTTCCATTTTTATTTAATAAAACGCGATATTTATTTCCGTTCATTGAGGGAGTTACTCTAGTGATTAATAATGTAACTGATGTTGACCCCGAATAGCTTGGCGTATTTATTAATGGGGAATCAGATACATTAATCCAGTTTATTCCATCAGATGAAACCTGCCATTGATAACTGTCAATAGGTGAACTATTAATTGTGAAAGTAGCACTTTGAAGTTCGCATTTAGCAGTATCAATAGGTTGAGAAGTTATATTCATTAGTGCTGCTAGTATATAATTAGAGTTTGGAGCCGAATAAGAAGCACCGATTACTAATCCATTAGCGTCAACTGATAATGGTGAATTACCATAATATGAATCGTTATCTCCATCTAAAAAACCAGCATCTGTTACGTCTGAACATCCATCATTATCGCTATCAAGATCGACATAATTTGCAAGTCCAGTACTATCTGTATTAGCTGTTGTTTCAATATTGTCTTTAATTCCATCATTATCAGAATCTAAATCTAAATAATCTGGAATAGTATCTAAATCAAAATCGGAAGCTATAATTGATGTCTCGTAAATATCATCCATACCGTTATGATTGGCGTCAATATTTGAATATGAAATATAATTTTGACTCATAAATTCAACATTATCTATTATTCCATCATTATCAGAATCGGTATCTAGTTGATCTGTAATCCCATCAAAATCAGTATCTTTAGGAACACATGATGCAGATAGTTTAAAAGTAGATTTATTGGAATTGGTATTAGATAAATTTATATGTATTAAACTTATTGAAGTAGTTAAATGAGTACGAAAAGAAAAAGTTCCAGTTCCAGGCAATAAAGGTGTATTACTATTTAATCTAAATCGAATTTCAAATGATGAATATTGAGTCACTCCACTTTCATAAATACCATCGTAATTAGTATCTATTAATAATTGATTTGTTGGATTAAGTACCGTTAATGTATTATTAGCCGGGGTTTTTATAGTATAGTCAGCGGAGGAATTTATTAAATCAGTTGAATTAGCAGAATTTACATATTCTAAATTAATCGAAATTGGTTGGTTAAAATTCATTTGGTATGTAACTGAATTTCCTTTTCCAGGTGCAACTTCCGTTACAAAACTTCCATCTATATCACCTACTAATGGAGTTATTGAAGGTAAACCTAGACCACTAGTTATAATTGAACCATTGTATGAATTAGAATAATTTCCAATTGCTACATTACCTATATTTGGATTTGATAAATTGAAATTAAAATCTCCAAAAGATTCCAAACAATTGGATATCCCATCATTGTCTAAATCTAAGTCAACATTATCATTAGCTAAATCGTTATCATTATTTTCCGCACATTCACTAACAGGAATTACATCAGAGTTTAAGTTCGTACCACATGAATTTATTAGTGAAGACACATAATAATATCCAGGTGCTGTCGGAGTGTAATTCCCTTGATTTGCTCCAGAAATTGCAGTGTAAACACCAGTATCATTTACATTGTAATACCATTGAAAATAGTCAAATGATGATAAAGCATTTACATTAAGTTCTACATTTGAAATGCAAGTTGTTTGCAAAGTAGGGTTTAAATTTTGGAAAGAAATCTCAGGTTTAAAAGTAAAACCAGAGTAAAAACCACCATAAGTTGCGGAACCACTAGATGCATAATATGATAAGTAAACTTGTTTTGTTGAAATTACCGATATGTTACCCGTCAAACCTTTAAAAGTATAAGTAACATATTGTGGGTTTCCAGTTACGGATAAAGGTCCTGTTCTTATTATGGAAACTGGCAAAGTTGCATAGGAATATGAAGCTCCATTTAATATGAAATTCAGGTTTGCATTAAATTCAGTTACTATACAAACAGTACCTTCAAAGAATAACTGGCCCCCATTAATTGTATCTATATTAGAGCCAACTTCATTAATTAATGGAACATTATTAATTATTTTTGGGGTTTGACAACTAAGCGGTGGTACAAAATCCATGTTTTGATTTGCCTGAGAAGTTGAACCCCCTATTCCTTGGTACGCAAAAACATTTTTGGAAGTATTTACATATAAATTGCCATTTGCGGAAAAATTAGTTCCATTTAATGCAAGGTATTCACCAGCATTTAAAGTTCTATATGGAATTACACTTCCGTTAAGAAAAACGTCCGTTGCATTTTCATTAGCTACAATTAAAGGACGTTCTGTAACATCAATTCCACTTCCTTTAATGAAAATATAATCTTTACCTGTTCGTTCAGCCGAAACAATTTGGTCAAATCCCAAGTCTAAATTAGAAGTAGTTCCATTACTACCTGCAAAGGAACCACAATTTACAGCTATAGGTTTATCAGATGTTATTGATGCTCCGATTAAACCATCTTTATTTGAAACATTAGGACCTTCAACTGCTATAACAAAACTTTCTCCTCTATTTAATACAATATTGCTCGGGGTATTACCAGCGGCTCCATTGTTAATTAATGAAACTCCAGATTTTATGTTACTAAAGGAAATGGTGGTATTGTTTTCTGTCGCAAGTATAGCACCAAAAGTATAGTGATTATTTGTTGTTGAAGGTGCCCCGGTATTAATAAAAGCTCCTATTCTAAATTGAGTTCCAAGTGCTGCTAAACCCTTAGATACTAATCCCCCTGCCTGGTTATTGTCAACCGTTGAAGTTAATCTCACAGTTACATAAACTAGATCGTCTGCTTCAACTATATATCCTTTGTTATTTTTTATTGAATTTACATCACTTCTACTTATCAATAATTGCGTATTAAAACCTGTTCCAATATTTAATCTGTAAGGAATATCCCTCGATACTGTCCCGTTAATTGTTGTTCCTCCTACTTGAATAATTCTAAAATTAATTGGGGTTAAACTAGGACAAGAGATATACATAAATTGTCCTTGAGGGGCTTGACTATCAGAATTTGATAAAGGTGGAATATAATGAATTTTACTAAATTGGGAAAAAGTAGTAATGGTGGATAAAAGTAGTAATAGTATAGCTGTTTTTTTCATATATTATTTGATAATTCGTAAAAATAGTTTATTTTTTTTCAAATTCCAAAATGACTCATTACAATTATATTTTATTACAATTAATTTAAAAAAAGACTTTTCTAACATATTAAAATTACCTTTTTAGCGAGAAATGTCCTTTTGAAACCCTTCCATCTTCAAGATACACTGCATACCAATAATCATCGGCTGGCATAGGATCTCCGTTGAAAGTTCCATCCCAGCCATTTCCAGTTGTTAAAATTTGTTTTACTAATTTCCCAAATCTATCAAAAATGTAAATTGTAGTATTAAAATTAAAATCTTTACTCACCCCTTGTACATTCCAAGTATCATTGACACCATCTCCATTTGGAGTAAAATAAGGAGGTAT
>CANIFM010000182.1 GCA_947466955.1 Bacteroidota bacterium | reverse complement strand
TGTAAAATTTAAAAAGCAACAGTTGCACCAATTAAGTTGTAACCAGATCTTCTGGAAGCATTCATATTAAATGTATATTTTTTTGGTGTTTCTAAAGGCGAATTGCTTTTAGTGATTTTACTTTTCACGATATTTTTACCTATAATATAACCCATAACCATTGCAATTGGATAGTCTGAATACCAATGAACATTGGCCTGAACCATTTCAAATCCTAATATTCCAATTAGACTATAACCAACTGGTTTTAACCATTTTTTATCGGGATAATTTCCAATAATGACATTTAAAGCAGCCGTTGCAGTCATTAAATGACCTGATGGCATCGCATCATATTGAGGAGTTTTTGATGAATAGCCACTAAAACTAGGAAATGGATTCCAATCGCCACCAGGATTTCCATCTATCATTGCTGGAGCAGGACTTTGTCTTCCCGTTACTCTTTTTATTGTTTGACTAAAAACGCCGCAAACCGCTAGACTTTCAACTAGCCCGGTAGCTGTATTTAAAGAGCGATAATCCTTATTTATTAAACCAAAAGTTGCAAATCCCATACTCAATAATAACGGGGTTGTTCCATTTCCAATCAAATAAATTCCTGATGTCATATTAGGAGGTATATTACTTAAAGGACCAAAACTATTATATCTTGCCACATCTTTTAGCCCCACTTGTTCGCCTAACAATCTTGAATTATCTAATAAATACTGATCTGCAGGAAGTAATGCGAGAGTTAAGACAGTTGCGCCGCCCAAAGCAATTAAATTTTCTTTTACCCCAAAATCTTTAATAGTCCCATAAACATCGCTAGGAATGTGAGTAATCATTTCAAAAAACCGTGGTTTTTTATAGGTATATATTTCTCCGTTTGAATTGGTATAACTTTGATAGTCCGAATTAATAGAAATAGAATCTTTAATTTGTGAGATTGTAAATTGGGAAGTAAAGATTAGTGTAAGTAGAATTACTAATTTTTTCATTTAAACAAATTTTCGCCAAAGATATTGTAAATTTTGCTTATTTTTATTTTTTAGTATTAAATTCTACTTAATTGCCCTTAATAAATATGTACTTGATTTCAGATGTTCTCTATTTCCCTTCTGTAAGTGAAGCAACGTCCGAAGGTATTCTTGCCGTGGGAGGGGATTTGTCTTCCGAAAGATTATTATTGGCTTATAAAAGCGGGATTTTTCCGTGGTTTAATCCTGGTGAACCTATTCTTTGGTGGTCTCCAAGTTCAAGAATGGTATTGTTTTTCGATAATTTAATTATTTCAAAAAGTATGCGGAATATCCTCAATAGGAATGTTTTTAAAGTTACTTTTAATCAAGATTTTAAAGCAGTTATTTCAAATTGTCGTTCTATTAAAAGGGACGGACAAAACGGAACTTGGATTAGTGACGAAATGATTGAAGCGTATTGTAATCTTCATAAATTAGGTATTGCAAAATCTGTTGAAGTTTGGCAAAATGAAGAATTAGTTGGTGGATTATATGGTATCGATTTAGGAAATGTATTCTGTGATGAAAGTATGTTTTCCAAAGTTAGTAATGCTTCCAAAGTGGCTTTTATAGCTTTAGCAAATCAATTAAAATATGACAATTATAAAGTGTTAGATTGTCAAGTTTATAATGAACACCTCGAAAGTTTGGGTTGTAATGAAATTGACAGAGAAGATTTTATGAAAATTTTGAATGAAGATTCTTAACTTCTTTTCCAGCAATCTTCTACGTGATCGTTAACCATTCCTGTGGCTTGAAGATGAGCGTAAACAACT
Source organism: Bacteroidota bacterium (assembly GCA_947466955.1). Lineage (GTDB taxonomy): Bacteria > Bacteroidota > Bacteroidia > Flavobacteriales > Flavobacteriaceae > Flavobacterium. Next base: position 3,557 of record CANIFM010000182.1, on the reverse strand, counting down.
GTTGAGCCTACAAATTTAAAGCCTCTTTTCTTTAAATCTTTACTAATTGCATCCGAAAGTGGAGTAGTGGCTGGAACTTCTTTCAATATTTTAGGATAGTTAATAACAGGTTTACCATCTACAAAACCCCAAATGTATTTACTGAAACTACCAAATTCTTCCTGTATTTTCATAAATGAAATGGCATTCGAAACAGCAGAACGAATCTTCAATTGGTTGCGAATAATTCCTGCGTTTTGCATTAATTCTTGGATTTTATCTTCAGAATACGACGCTACTTTTGAATAGTTAAAGTCATCAAAAGCCAATCGAAAATTTTCTCTTTTTTTTAATATTGTAATCCAACTCAATCCCGCTTGAAACGTTTCTAAAATAAGAAACTCAAATAATTTTTGGTCGTCATAAACTGGAACTCCCCATTCTTCATCGTGGTATTTTTCGTAAATATCGATTCCTACACACCATTTGCATCTAATTTTTTCTTTCATCGTATTTTTATTGATAGTTTCAAATATAAAAAAATTCCATTTCAAATTGCTTCGAAATGGAATTTAATATATTAATTAGAAATCTGAAATCTAAATTCAAAAATCTAAAATTAGTTTTAACCTAAAGCCGCTCTTTTGAAACCTGTAACAACTAGATTTTTATCTAAAGATTGAACATAAGCAGCAACGCTCATTTTACTATCTTTGATATAATCTTGGTTTACTAAAGTATTGTCTTTAAAGAAACGTGCTAATTTACCTTTTGCGATATTGTCTAACATTGCTTCTGGTTTCCCTTCTTGACGTAAAACATCTTTTGCGATTTCAATTTCTTTTGAAATAATATCTGCATCAACACCATCTTCGTTCAAAGCGATTGGAGCCATTGCTGCCGCTTGCATTGATACGTTTCTAGCAACTTCGTCAGCTCCTTCAATATTTGCAGATAATGCAGTTAAAGTTGCGATTTTGTTTCCAGAGTGAATGTATGATCCGATAAAAGCACCTTCTAATTTTTCGAAAGTTCTGATTTCTAATTTCTCACCAATAACTCCTGTTTGCTCGATTAATTTATCAGCAACAGTAATTCCGTTGAAATCAGCTGCTAAAAATTCTTCTTTAGTATTGAAGTTCAAAGCCAAATTAGCCATATCAGTAGCCATTTTTACAAAGCTTTCGTTCATTCCTACGAAGTCAGTTTCACAGTTTAATGTGATAACAACACCAGCAGTTTTTGCAGCATTTACAACTGCAATTGCAGCTCCTTCAGTAGATTCTCTGTCTGATCTGTTTGCAGCAACTTTTTGTCCTTTCTTACGAAGGTTTTCAATTGCTAAATCAAAATCTCCATCAGATTCTACTAATGCTTTTTTGCAGTCCATCATACCTGCACCGGTGATTGTTCTTAATTTATTTACGTCTGCAGCAGTTATTGTTGCCATAATTTTTTAATTTAAAGATTAAAAGACTGAAAAATTTAAAGAATAAAAATAATGCTAATTTTAAATCAACACATTAAGTAATCTTTAAATCTTCCAATCTTTAAATATATTTTTTATTCTTCAGTTGCTGGAGCTTCTGTTTCAGCTGCAGGAGTTTCAACTTCTGCTTCAACAGCAGGAGCAACAACCTCAACATCTGCTACAGGAGCAACTTCTTCAACTACAGCAGCAGGAGCTACTACAGCTTCTACTTGTGCAGCAGGAGTTTCTTCCGCATCACCTTCTTTATCAGAAGTTCTGTTAGCAAGTCCGTCAATAATGGCAGCAGTTACTAAAGTTAGAATTTTATCGATTGATTTTGAAGCATCATCGTTTGATGGAATTACGTATTCAACCTCTCTTGGGTCAGAATTGGTATCAACCATTGCAAAAACTGGAATGTTTAATTTTTGAGCTTCTTTAATCGCGATGTGTTCTGCTTTAATATCAACTACGAATAACGCAGCTGGAAGTCTTGACATATCTGAAATTGAACCTAAATTTTTCTCTAATTTAGCACGAAGACGATCAACTTGCAAACGCTCTTTTTTAGAAAGTGTCATGAATGTACCATCTTTCTTCATTTTATCAATAGTTGCCATTTTTTTAACGGCTTTACGGATAGTTACGAAGTTAGTTAGCATTCCACCAGGCCATCTTTCTGTGATGTAAGGCATGTTTGCAGCTTTTGCTTTTTCAGCAACGATATCTTTTGCTTGTTTTTTGGTAGCAACAAATAATATTTTTCTACCTGATGCAGCGATTTTTTTCAAAGCGTCATTTGCTTCTTCAATTTTTGCTGCAGTTTTATATAGATTGATAATGTGAATACCATTACGTTCCATATAAATGTATGGAGCCATATTTGGATCCCATTTTCTAGTCATGTGTCCAAAGTGAACACCTGCTTCTAGTAATTCTTTTACTTCTACTTTGTTTGACATTTTTTCTTTAGTTTACGTTCTGTTGATTAGCAATAGGTCTCTTTGATACGACTTTAAGACTTTCGACTTTAAGACTTTTGACTTATTTAGATGCTAAACTAATTTCAAGCCTCAGCTTGACAACAACAACATTGTTTTAAATTTATTAAATAAACGATGCCTTGTTCCAATAGAACAAGACAGGTACTATTAACGTTTAGAGAATTGGAATCTCTTACGAGCTTTCTTCTGACCGAATTTTTTACGTTCAACCATTCTTGGATCTCTTGTCAATAAACCTTCTGGTTTCAAGATGGCTCTGTTTCCTTCGCCAACTTCACACATAACTCTTGCAATTGCCATTCTCACAGCTTCTGCTTGACCTGTTGAACCACCTCCGTAAACATTTACTTTTACATCATAGTTAGAAACATTGTCAGTTAATGACATTGCTTGCAAAACTTTGTACTGTAAAGTAGCTGTTGGAAAATAAGTTGCAAAAGGTTTTTTGTTTACAACGATAACTCCTGTTCCTTCCGAAACATAAACACGTGCAACAGCGGTTTTTCTTCTACCGATTTTGTGAATAACTCCCATTACTTAAGATCGTTTAGGTTAACAGTTTTAGGTTTTTGAGCTCCTTGTTTGTGCTCTGAACCTACAACAACATTTAAATTTCTAAAAAGTTCTGCTCCTAATTTGTTTTTAGGTAACATTCCTTTTACAGCTTTTTCTACTAATAATGCAGGGTTTTTTGCTTGCAATACTTTAGCAGTTAAAGTTCTTTGTCCTCCAGGGTAACCAGTGTGACGGATGTATGTTTTTTCATCCATTTTTTTACCTGTAAGGTTAATTTTCTCTGAGTTGATAACGATTACGTTATCTCCGCAGTCGACGTGTGGTGTGTAACTTGGTTTGTACTTACCTCTCAAAATCATTGCGACTTTTGAAGCAAGACGACCTAAGTTATGCCCATCTGCATCAACAATGATCCACTCTTTTGTAACGGTGGCTTTGCTTGCTGATTGTGTCTTGTAGCTTAATGCGTCCATAATATATTTTTAATTAAACATTCCATCCCCAATAAAGGGGTTGCAAAAGTACAATTAATTATTTTAAATACAAATACCTGATTAAGATTATTTTAAAGCATCATTTATTACCCT
>CANIFM010000181.1 GCA_947466955.1 Bacteroidota bacterium | reverse complement strand
GAATCTAAGAAAGTGGCTTCGTGATACAACACATCTACATTTTCAATAATCGGAATAATCGCTTCGTTGTAAACCGTATCCGAACAAAAAGCATAACTCTTTGCAGGAATTGGATCGAAAGTCAGTTTTTCGTTCTCAATTACACGACCGTCGTCCAAAGTGATGTCTTTTCCGTTTTTAATTTTTTGATAATAGCATTTATCAATTTCATAGTTTTGAACGGCATCTAAATTCAATTTTCTATCGCCAACTTTCTCATGAAACAAAAATCCATTGGTATAAACCCTATGTTTTAGTGGAATTGTTTTGACAATAACTTTCTCATCTTCAAAAACAACTTCGCTTTCCTTTGAGTTCAATTCGTGGAAAAACAAACCATAATTCGTCCAAGAATTTGACAATTTCAGTTGTAATTTAATCACTTCTTCAATTCCTTTTGGCCCATAAATATGCAAATCATTGGTTCGATTAAGCAGCATAAATGTAGAAACTAAACCTACCAAACCATAAAAGTGATCCCCGTGCAAATGAGATATAAAAATGTGATTGATTTTTGAAAACCGAATCTTATTTTTACGCAATTGCACTTGTGTTCCTTCTCCGCAATCAATTAGAAACAGACGATTCCTGATTTCTAATACTTGGGAAGTTGGATTTGTAAAGGTTCGTGGCGTTGCTGCGTAGCAACCAAGTATTGTTAGATTCAATTTATTGATTATTCGTTAATTTGGTTATTTGGTAATTCGTTGAAGGTCGGTCGTTTTCGATTAAACAGTTAAGTCCCTATTCTATTCCCCCTTTGGGGGTTAGGGGGCCTAAAACCCCAAATCTCGTTCAATTTCTTCCATTTCGATAATATCGTGAGCTTCCAAAACTGAAGGAACAACAAGTAACGATTTTGGAACGGCATTAAAATCAATGTTTTCAGCTACAATTACAAATGATTTTTTCCCTTTTTTATGTGTTTTAGACAATTCAGAAAATGCTTTTATAGAAGTAATTGTAGTCGATTTATCATGAGTAACATCCAAAATCAAATTCTGATGTTTGTAACTTTCGTGCTGATTGGTTACTTTTTCTAAAAACGCAAAACTATCGCCTTGCGTATCTTTGATAACTGTTGTATGCCCTTTTGCATCTACTTTCATCGGGAATAAATTTAAATATTATTGAATTTTTGAAGCCAATAAATAGATAACTGCCATTCGAATAGCAACGCCATTTTCTACTTGGTTCAAAATTAAAGATTGCTGAGAATCGGCAACATCCGAAGTGATTTCTACTCCACGATTAATTGGTCCGGGGTGCATTATTACAATTTCTTTATTTAGCGAATCCAAAAGTGTTTTATCAACACCATATTGTTGCGCATATTCTCTTGTAGAAGGAAAAAAGTTAACATCCATTCGTTCATTTTGAACGCGTAACATATTAGCCACATCACACCATTCCAATGCTTTACGCAAATTAGATTCAACTGAAACTCCAAGTGATTCAATGTGTCTTGGAATTAGCGTTTTAGGACCGCAAACTTTAACTTCGGCACCTTGCATTTGCAAAGCATAGATATTAGAAAGTGCCACACGGGAATGTAAAACATCGCCAACAATAACTACTTTTTTACCAGCTACTTCGCCTAATTTTTCCCGAATTGAATAACTATCTAATAAAGCTTGTGTTGGATGTTCGTGTGCGCCATCGCCAGCATTGATAATACTTGCCTTTACATTTTGTGATAAAAAGTGTGCCGCACCAGGATTAGCGTGTCGCATTACCACCATATCCACTTTCATCGAAAGTATATTGTTTACGGTATCAATTAATGTTTCTCCTTTTTTCACCGAAGATTGTGCTGCAGAAAAACTAATTACATCAGCAGAAAGTCTTTTTTGCGCCAATTCAAAAGAGAGTTTTGTGCGCGTACTATTTTCAAAAAATATATTGGCAATCGTAATATCTCTGAGTGAAGGTACTTTTTTAATGGGACGATTAATGACTTCTTTAAAATGATCGGCAGTTTCAAAAATAAGGTCAATATCATTTTTGGTGATATTTTTTATTCCTAATAAATGATTTACACTTAGTTCGCTCATTTTTTATAGTGTTGGTTGTTTGTTATTAGTTGGAACTAAATAAACAGCGTCTTCGCCATCTTGTTCCTTCCAGCATACTTTTACTTTTTCATTATTTATAGCATCAACTTGACGACCTCTAAAATCGGGTTGAATGGGCAAATCACGGCTAAATCTTCTGTCAATTAAAGTCAAAAGCTCGATTGAAGATGGTCTTCCGAAAGATTGAATTGCTGTTAAAGCCGCTCGAATACTTCTTCCGGTGTACAAAACATCATCTATGAAAATGACCTTTTTATTTTCAACCAAAAAATCAATCTGTGTTTTATTCGCTTCTAATAGTTTATCATTTCTACGGAAATCATCTCTAAAAAAGGTAATATCAAGATAACCCAAAGCAATATTTGAAATTTTATATTCGTTTTCTAATAAAGATTTCAATCGTTCAGCCAAGAAAGTTCCACGAGGTTGAATTCCAATGAGAATTGTGTTTGAAAAATCTAAATGTTTTTCAATCAATTGACAAGCCAAACGATGAAGAATGATATTGACTTCCTTTGAAGTGAGCAATACTTTTTGACTCATATTGAAGTGTTTTGTTTGGTTATGCAAATATATAATTTTTTTGGAGACTTCGGTAATTGATTTTTACAGTTATAATAAAATAATTTGAGCGTGATTATAAAAACAGAAAACTCCTGATTTCTCAAGAGTTTTCGTTTAATCTGTATATAATAAAAATTAAGAATACATTTTAGTTCTTAATTCTTGAACACCTTCATTGTCTAAATATTCGTCAAAAGTCATGTATCTGTCAATTGCTCCTTTTGGCGTCAATTCAATCACACGATTACCAACAGTTTGTGAAAATTCGTGATCGTGCGTTGTGAAAATTACCGACCCTTTGAAGTTTTTAAGAGAATTATTAAATGCTGTAATCGACTCTAAATCTAAGTGATTGGTAGGTTCGTCAATCATCAAAACATTGGCACGTTGCATCATCATTCGTGACAACATACAACGCACTTTTTCTCCACCAGATAAAACTCTACTGGTTTTCAAAGCTTCTTCGCCAGAGAAAATCATTTTCCCAAGGAATCCACGAATATTAACCTCATCTCGTTCTTCTTCGGTTTTCACCCATTGGCGCAACCAGTCAACCAAAGAATAATCATTTTCAAAGAAAGAGTGATTGTCAACGGGCAAATACGCTTGATTTGTAGTAACTCCCCAATCAAAATTACCAGAATCTGGTTTTTGCAATCCATTCAAAATATCATAAAAAGCAGTTGTAGCTCTTGAATCTTTCGAAAATAAAATAATTTTATCGCCTTTCGCCATATTCAAGTCAACACCTGTAAATAAAACATCACCATCTACAGAAGCACTCAAATTTTGAACATTTAGAATTTGGTCACCCGCTTCTCTTTCTTGATCAAAAATAATCGCAGGATAACGACGACTTGAAGGTTTTATTTCGGAAATATTCAATTTAGAAATCATTTTCTTACGAGAAGTCGCTTGTTTTGATTTGGCAACATTCGCACTAAAACGACGGATAAATTCTTCTAATTCTTGTTTCTTTTCTTCAGCTTTTTTGTTTTGTTGCGCGCGTTGTTTTGCAGCCAACTGACTTGATTCATACCAGAAGGTATAATTTCCTGAATAGTGGTTTATTTTACTAAAATCAATATCAGAAATATGAGTACAAACAGCATCTAAAAAGTGTCTGTCGTGAGAAACTACAATTACTGTATTTTCATAATTTGCCAAGAAATTTTCTAACCAAGCGATTGTTTCAAAATCCAAATCGTTGGTAGGCTCATCCATAATAAGCAAATCAGGATTTCCAAAAAGTGCTTGCGCCAATAAGACACGAACCTTCATTTTTCCTTCTAAATCGCCCATTAAAGTATAATGACTGTCTTCGGTAATTCCAAGATTTGACAACATTGAAGCGGCATCAGAATCGGCATTCCAACCATTCATTTCTTCAAATTGCACTTGCAACTCCCCTATTCTATCTGCATTTTTATCATCATAATCCGCATACAAAGCGTCCATTTCTTTTTTAACGGCATACAAAACTTTGTTTCCCATCATCACCGTTTCCAAAACCGTACTTTCATCGAACATATTGTGGTTTTGGTTTAAAACCGACATCCTTTTCCCTGGTTCCAAGTGAATGTGTCCTGCTGTAGGATCCATTTCGCCCGTAATAATCTTTAAAAAAGTTGATTTTCCAGCCCCGTTTGCACCAATAACTCCGTAAATATTTCCGTGTGTAAAGACCGTATTTACTTCGTCAAACAAAATTCTTTTGCCAAACTGAACTGATAAATTATTAACTGATAACATTGATTTTCTATTTAAATAATATTTTTGCAAAAGTAGAAAAAATACCTGAATTTCAGCCAATTCATAGCTTGAAAAAGAGGCGCACTTTAATTTAACTATCTATTAACATTGAAATTAGAATGTACTCGATATTTTTGTAGGTAGCGTTATGAATATGAAATTACCCAAATCGTCCTTTTTACTATTACTTTCGTCGTTAAATCTATTGTTTTTGGGTTCTTGTAGTAAAGAATTTAAATCCAATGATTATCGAGCGTATTTTGGCGGCGAAGTGACAAATCCTACAAATCGATTCGTTTATTTTTCAAAAGATGGTGTTGTGATTGACACTATTCCACTTCAAAAAGACAATACTTTTTTTATCCAATTCGATTCTTTAACACCCGGAATGTACACTTTCAAACACGATCCAGAATACCAATATGTCTATTTTGATAAAAATGACAGTATTATGGTTCATATAAATTCCAAAGATTTTGATGAATCCATCATTTTTTGTGGAAGAGGCGATACCAAAAACAATTATTTGATGGAATCGTATTTAAAAAACAAATCTGATAAAGAGAAAATGTTTGATGTTTATGATAAAGATATTTCAAAATTTACATCCAATATAGATTCAACTTATAAAGTAAATAAAAAAACATACAACGTTCATAAAAACGAAATTAAATGGTCTAAAGAATTTGACGCATTTGCAAAAGCGTCGTTAGATTTCAATTACTACTCAAAAAAAGAATTGTATCCCGTTATTCATAAATTAAGAACTGCGGAAGATATGTTTGAGAAATTACCCAATCATTTTTATGATTATCGAAAAAACATCGATTTTAATGATTTAGAATTATCAACTTATTCCCCGTTTGTAATCTATTTATCGCAATTATTGAACAATGTTGGCGCAGTAAAATACCACAATCATTTTTCGGAT
>CANIFM010000180.1 GCA_947466955.1 Bacteroidota bacterium | reverse complement strand
AAATCATTTCAACTAATGATGAAGCAACATTGATAAAAATTAAAACTGTTTTAGATAATTCTAACGAAACTATTCTTGAAATAAAAGAACCTACAACTGCTTATGTTAAAACTGAAAAAGTATTTATTCTAAATGAATGGCAACAAAAGCGGATTGACATTGCTTTAAAACAAGTTGAGAATGGCGAATGTATTTCTGATGAAGACGCTCAAATTGAAATAGAAAAATGGTTCAAAGAAGAAGAAGAAAGATTTGGTGGACAGTAAATGCTCTTCTTACCAAGAAAAATATTTTTTATTATTGGAATAATCGAAATAAATCAACTGTTTATAGCCAAAAATTGGAACAATTATTTACTACAACATTGGTCACGGTTGAAAATTATCCAGAAGCAACAATTGCAATAAATAAATAAAGAAAATATCCGAGCGGTTTTAGTAAGAGATTACTATTTGGTTTTTGAAATTACGGAATTGACAATAAAAGTCTTAGACATCTGGGACACAAGACAAAATCCCCAAGATTTTCCAATACATTAATATGAAAAAAGAAAATAAATCTGTACTCATTTGGCTTTTATCAGGCTGTGTTTTAATATTTCTAATGGTAATCGTTGGAGGAATCACAAGACTAACAAACTCGGGACTTTCAATGACCGATTGGCATTTGGTGACCGATACGTTCCCACCACTTTCTGATGCAAAATGGGAAGAAGCTTTTCAGCAATACAAACAATTTCCGGAATACAAAAAAATCAATATTCATAATGATTTTACACTCTCAGATTATAAATATATTTATTTTTGGGAATGGTTTCACCGTTTAATTGGTCGCGTAATTGGAATTGTGTTTATAATCCCATTTATTTACTTTTTGATTCGTAAAAAATTAGACAAAAGCACCATTAAGAAAAGTATTATTCTTTTAGGATTAGGAAGTTTACAAGGTTTTTTCGGTTGGTTTATGGTTCGAAGCGGACTAATTGACAACCCCGATGTAAGTCATTTCAGATTGGCATTGCACCTAACAACGGCTTTTATTACATTCGCTTATACTTTCTGGGTGGCTTTGGATTTAATCTATCCTGAAAAAGTAAAAATTGAGAAATCATTACGAACAATTGCCCGATTTGCATTAGCATTGTTGCTGTTGCAAATTATTTATGGTGGTTTTGTTGCTGGTTTAAATGCTGGTTTAATTCACAATCACTGGCCTTTAATGAGTGATGGGCAATTCATCCACGAAAGTGTATTTTTAGAACAAAAGAACTTGTTTTTGAGTTTTATAGAAGGTAAAAGTGGCGTTCAATTTATTCATAGAACGTTGGCGTATATTGTGGTTGCAAGCATTGTATTTCTCTATTTTAAAAGTAAAAAATTCACATTGAGTAAAGCACAAACCAATGGAATTAACCTACTTTTGGTATTGGTATTTGTTCAATTTATTTTGGGCGTTTTTACTTTATTGTATGGCGTTCCTGTTTGGCTTGGACTTGCACACCAAATTAGTGCTTTTTTCTTGCTATCGGCAATGACGTTCACATTACACCGCTTATCAAAATAATATTTCTGACTATATTGTCGCATTTCATTGTTCACATTATTATAAATGTCTAAACTTTCCGCCCAAGATAAATTCTTAGATTTATCAGATTATGGAAGACCTTTTGGAAAATGGTTTGCCAATTTGCTAAAAAATACCCGCTTCACCCCTATTCACGTTACGCTATTATTTGGCATTTCTGGGCTAATTTCTATAGTTTGTATTCTGCAAAATCAGTATTTATTGGCAGGCTTTTTTATCATTTTAAAATCGGCAATTGATGCTGCTGATGGCGAATTGGCTCGATTGAAAAACACGCCTTCTTATGTTGGAAGATACCTCGATAGTGTTTTTGATATTGTCCTAAATTTTATGTTTTTAATGACCATTTGTTACGTCTCAAAAACGACAATTTGGTTTACACTTTTGGCATTTATTGGCATTCAATTACAAGGCACTTTATACAATTATTACTATGTAATTTTGAGAAATAAATCGGTTGGCGGAGATACAACAAGTAAAATTTTTGAGTATAAATCGCCACGAGCTTTGCCTGGAGAAACCCAAAAATCGGTTGATATTTTGTTTGTAATTTACACCGTAGTTTATGGAATATTTGACAAGATAATTCACGCCTTAGATAAAGATGCCTACAAGGTAAAAACGTTTCCAAATTGGTTTATGACGTTACTTTCAATTTATGGATTGGGATTTCAATTGTTGCTAATTGCGATTATGTTGCCAATGAATTTGATTGAATATATAATTCCATTTTTCATTGTTTATACTTTATTTATCTTTGTGATAATTGCCATCAGAAAAACCTTTTTTAAGGATTAAAATCACCATAGAATAAATTGATACTTCATGTCTAAAATATTGTTTATCAATTATTTAATTTAATTACTTAAATTTAAAATGTAATTCTATTTTATACAATCCAATTTTTAAAATCCGCTACTTTTTCACGACTTACAATGACTTCTTCGTCTTTGAAAGTGGGTAAAATAACTCTCAATCTTGAGTTGCTAAAGACTACTATTTCCTTAATTGCTTTCATTGGAATTATAAATTTTCGACTGATTCTATAAAATTCTTTGGCGTCTAATTCTTGTTCCAAAACTTCTAATGTGGATTCTATCAAGTAATTTCTATTGTCGAAAGTATGAATATACGTTCCTTTATTTTTGCTAAAAAAACATTCGATTTCATCGGTTGAAATTACTTTTAGGTGTTGCCCTATTTTCACTGTAAATCGTTTTTTGAAATCTTGTTCAAATGAATTTTGAAACATTTTTTTAATTTTTTCAAAGTCTATTTGACTCGTAAAAATTTCCTCTTTTGATTTTAGAAAATGCGTCTTAAATTTCGATATTGAAACCGATAATTCCTCCTCGTCAATCGGCTTTAAAAGATAGTCAATTGAGTTCAATTTGAAAGCTCGTAATGCATATTCGTCATACGCAGTTGTGAAAATTACAGCACTTTTTATTTCGACTTTTTCAAATAGTTCAAAGGACAATCCGTCTGACAATTGTATGTCTAAAAAAATCAAATCGGGGTGTTCGTTTTTAGAAAACCATTCGATAGCTTCTTGAACAGAATGGAGCATTACTTCTACCCGCACATTTAACTTTTCGAGTTTGCGTTGCAATAATCTTGCAGCTGGTTTTTCGTCTTCTATGATTATAGTTTTCATTTGGCTGGTTTTTAAATTTAAAATAGAAATTAAAGAATTGACTTTTTATCTTTTTCCATAAATTCTTTAATTTTACGTTCTTCCCAGTTTTTGCCAAAAAGTAAATTACTTCCAAAAACGCTTGTTCCATGAGCAAATATTCCAATTCCCCAAAATAAAGCTGTAGCAAAACTTTCCCAATGCCAAAAGTCGGTTTTAGTAATAGAGTAAATTTGGATACAAATAAATATATTGATAATAAGATAAACCGTGAGATGAACATAAAATCCAACGGTGCTTTTTACTCTTTTTTTCGCAGCATAATAACGTGCATCTTTTTGAAATTGATTTTCCATTTTGTATTTATTTTCTATTATTATTTCCAATTTTGTTTGTTTTCTTCTTTGTTTAAAATTTGTTGGATTTTACGTTCTTCCCAATTGGAACTATAGCCATAAACCCGAAGTCCTTTCATCGTTAGCCCTAATCCCCAACCGAACATAGGAAACCAAAACCATTGAAATTGCGAAGAGAATTTGAGGTTAATAAATATAAGAAGCGGAATTACTACGCAATAAGAAATTAAACTGGTGTAAAATTTTCTTAGTTCATCTACTTGTCGTTTTGCTTTGTAATAAGCGTTTTCTTCATCGTAATTTGAATTTTCCATAATTGTAATTTGTTTTGTTAGTATTGGTAATTTGACTGTAAATGTGTTTTCGTTTTGTTCAATTGCAACTTTTCTGTCGGTAATAATATGGTAGCGACTAATAATATTTTGAATTCCAACGCCTTGTCCGTCTTGCAATACGGCTTTCTTTTGAAAATTATTTTGAATTACCAATGCATCATTTTCGATATAAATTTTAATGTGTAATGGTTTTTGTTCGCTGATAATATTATGTTTTACGGCGTTTTCTAATAGTAATTGTAAAGAAAGCGGTACAACTTTGGATTCGATATCAATGTTTTCAATTGAAATTTCAAAGGTTAAACTGTTTTCGAAACGCATTTGCAACAAATTCATATAGGTTTTTGCAAAAGCCAATTCTTCTTCAATTGAAACCAAATCTTTGTCTTTTTGTTCCAAAACATACCGATATACTTTTGACAAGGAAGTGGTAAACCGTTGTGCATTTTCGGGATTTTCTTCAATTAATGAACTCAAAACATTCAGACTATTGAAAAGAAAATGCGGGTCGATTTGGTTTTTTAGTGTTTCAAATTTGGCAGAAGCAGTTCCTGCAATGATTTTTTGCTCTTTGACTTTGCTTTCTTGTTTTTTGATAATGGATAGTATGAATTTATAAATCCAAAACGAAACGAATAGAGTTGCGATTAACCATATAAATTGACGCATCATTTCAGGATTCCAACTTTCTATATTTAACCAATCTCTTTTCATAAGTGCTTTAATTTGATACAAATGTAATTCGGATATTGACAATACGAATTTAATAGTTACTGAATTGTCGTAATTTTAGGATGAATCGTAATTATGAATTACAATTGTTCAATTTACCACTTTTTTAGCCCGGATAGAAGGGAAAATCCCGCTTTGTTGCGCGACAGCAGCAATAAAGCGGATTTGGAATGATAGCCGGATTAGCTTCAAAAAAAAATCTTATTAACAAATCTGGAATCAGAAATCTAAAATCTAAAATTAAATTTTACCTTTGTTACTTCACAAAAATAAAGAATATGGTTTATAAATTTAGAGTAATTTTAGACGCGGAAGAGGACATTTTTAGAGATATTGCGATACTTGCGGAGGATACTTTGGAGGATTTTCACAATGCTATTTTCAATTCTTTTGGGTTTGACGGTATGGAAGTTGCTTCGTTTTATACGTGTGATGATACGTGGAATCAGGAGGATGAGATTCCGATGTTTGACGCGGGGGATGTTCCAGGCGAGCAAAAAACGATGAGCGATTATCAATTATCGGATTTGTTGGACAAGCAAAATACTAAGATTATATATGTTTATGATTTTATAAATATGTGGACTTTTCTTGTTGAATTGGCTGCTGTTGAAGAACAAATTGCTGGAAATTTTTATCCTGAAACGATATTTTCTCACGGTGAAATGCCTGATGAAGCGATGGAAAAGAATTTTGAAGCGGATATGCACGATGATATTTACGGTGAATTTGAGGATGATTT
>CANIFM010000179.1 GCA_947466955.1 Bacteroidota bacterium | reverse complement strand
TTTATGAAAAAGACATTGAAGGTAGGTTTTTGGGAATTTATCGCCCGATTAATTCTTACTTATAGAATCACAATACTGGTAATTATCGTTGCCATCACAATTTTCCTTGGTTTGCAATGGAAAAACTTAAGTATGACCTATACTGAAGCCAACTTACTTCCCAAAAAACACATCGTAAACAGACAATATGATGACTTCCTAACAAAATTTGGTGAAGAAGGAAATCTAATCGTTATTGGTTTCAAAGACCCAAACTTTTTCACTCCAAAAGCCTTTGCTGCATGGAATGAATTAATGACAGGACTAAAAAATTCTAAAGAAGTTGAATTGGTTGTTTCTTTGAACGACTTAAAGAAATTACAAAAAAATACACTGGCAGAAAAATTTGAATTGGTGCCATTTATCAATCAAAATCAAACGGTAAATCCTGCTTATTTACAAAAAATAAAGTTGGAACTTTTTAATAATTTGCCTTTTTACGAAGGACTATTATTCAATAAAAAGTCAGGCAGTATTCGATCGGCAATTTACTTGAAAAAATCAATTGTAAATACCGAAGAACGAAAAACATTTATCCTTGAAAATCTTATTCCAAAAATCGAAAAGTTTGAAAAAGCCACTGGAATAGACCTTCGCGTTTCAGGAATGCCGTACATCAGAACCATCAATGCCGAAAATATGAAAGGCGAAATCGGACTTTTTATCGGTGCCGCTTTGCTAATTACGTCCTTGATTTTCTTCCTGTTTTTCCGTTCCTACAGAGCCACTTTTATCTCGATTTTCATCTTGATATTTGGTGTAATGTGGTCTTTCGGAACCTTAGGATTATTTCATTACAGAATCACAATTCTAACGGCAATTATCCCACCGTTGATAATTGTAATTGGAATTACAAATTGTATTTTCCTTATTAATAAATACCAGCAAGAAATAAAACTGCACAATAATCAAGCGAAAGCCTTGCAACGTGTCATTTCAAAAATCGGGGTTTCTACCTTAATGACGAACCTTACAACTGCTGCTGGATTTGCCACTTTTATGATTACTGGCAACGATTTGCTATTT
Source organism: Bacteroidota bacterium (assembly GCA_947466955.1). Taxonomy (GTDB): domain Bacteria; phylum Bacteroidota; class Bacteroidia; order Flavobacteriales; family Flavobacteriaceae; genus Flavobacterium. Next base: position 4,349 of record CANIFM010000179.1, on the reverse strand, counting down.
GAATTTGGCTTGGTAACTTCTATAAATGTAATCACAGTGTATCTTTTAACGTTGGTTGTTGTGCCAATAATGTACAGTTTTATGCACGTGCCAAAGGAAAAACATTTGTATCATTTAAGCAAAACCTACCTTTCTTTGGTTTTGGATTGGGTAGAACACATCGTAAAAACCAGACGTACTTATATCTATTCTATTTACGGATTGCTATTGGTTTTCAGTGTAATTGGTGTGGTGCAAATGAAAGTTTCAGGCAGTTTAATTGGTGAAATGCCAAAAAGTGCGTCGTTTTTTAAAGATATTGTATTTTTTGAAAAAGAATTCAACGGTGTAATGCCGCTTGAAATTATGATTGACACCAAACATAAAAAAGGCGTTATGAAATTGTCCACAATGAAAAAAATGGACGAATTGCAAAAAACGATTGAGCAAATTCCAGAACTTTCAAAACCTGTTTCAATTGTCAATTTGGTGAAATATTCCAAACAAGCATTCTACAACGGAAAGCCTGAATTTTATGAATTGCCAACTTCTCAAGAGCAAGTATTTATTCTTTCGTATGCCAAAAATGCCACTAAAAACTCGAAAGAAAATCTAATGAAAAGCTACGTTGATTCTAGCGGTCAATACGCCAGAATTACGACTTTTATGAAAGATATCGGCACCAAAGATATGTCGAAAATCGAAGGTAAATTAAGAACAAAAATTGATGAAATTTTCCCAAAAGACCGCTATGAAGTTACGCTCACAGGAAAAGCGCTGGTGTTTCAAAAAGGCACAACTTACCTTATAAACAACTTAATCGAATCGCTAATATTTGCCATTTTCCTAATCGCAGGGCTTATGGCGTATATGTTTCGCTCGGCAAAAATGATTTTCGTTTCCGTAATCACCAACATTTTACCGCTTTGCATCACCTCGGGATTAATGGGCTATTTAGGAATTCCCCTCAAGCCATCAACGATTTTAGTGTTCAGCATCGCCTTTGGAATTTCCGTGGACAACGCCATTCAATTTATGGCAAAATACCGCCACGATCTCATTCAAAACAACGGAAAAATCAAAAAATCAGTTTTTAGCGCCTTGCGAGAAACAGGAATTAGCACCTTTTACACCTCAATTGTCCTGATTTTTGGCTTTGCCATTTTCACACTTTCCAGCTTTGGTGGCACCGTAGCACTGGGCGGCTTAATTTCCTGCACCTTACTATTTGCAATGTTCGCCAACCTTTTGGTTTTACCCGCATTAGTCCTCACATTTGAAAAAAAGAAAGCAATAAACGAAGAATAATTTCTTTTTGGGCGCGCCCTCGTTTTGAACTTTTTTACAAACGAGGAAATTTGTACTAAACTCGGTCGGGCTGTGCGTTACAATCTTTGCTCCACTTTGTTCCGCAAAGGATTTCCACTGCCATCCCTCGCGCAAAACAGACAAAATCGCAACTAAACTCAAAAAATAATTCCAATTTGTTTTTTGTATTATTTTAAACAGTATTTTTATAAAAAATTTACTTCCCCAATAGTTGATTTTTTATCGACCTCTCTTTTTGTTTGAAAGCGGAGGATACCTACAAGTGAGTGCTATTTTAACAAAAATAGCGACTTAATAAAGTGTCTATTTCGCAAAAACAAAAAAATGAAAAACCTGTTTACAACATCAAAAGTTTCCAAATTAGCAACGTATATTTTGATTTTTACCATTCTATCCCTTTCAAGCGGATGTAATTGTGATGCCGACAGCTCGGATTGTGGTTGCGATTCCGAAATAATAGCAACATTGCCAGTAACTACTGAATTTATTGGTCAAATCGCCATAAAAAGACGTGCCAATTCTACCGACACATTCTATAATAACAAATATTGGATTACTTTTACTACGCCAGATAGCCCAAGTCGTATTCATCATTACATCATTTGCAATGAAGAAATGTTAACTGCTTTTAGCGATTTGCAAACCCTTCCACTCGGTCAATCGGTAACGGTAAAATTCGCAGGAGATTTAAGAGAAACTTGTGCCAAAACCAATTCCCCGGCAACCGAAACTTTTGAACACATCAACTTAACGAAAATCGAAAGACAATAACGAATCTGAAGAATAATTTTGTTGTGACCTAGATATGTATTTGCAAGAACAAATGACAATTAAAAATATAACAATTGTTAATTGATTTGTTACATTTCTTTATGTAAATTTGCAGATGATTATTTAAATAGATTGCTACATAAAGTAACAATCATAATAACAAAAATATGAAACCAGACTTATTTCAAGCTCCAGATTATTATAACCTTGACGAATTATTAACTGACGAACACAAATTAGTGCGCGATGCCGCTCGAGAATGGGTAAAACGTGAAGTTTCGCCAATTATCGAAGATTTTGCTCAAAGAGCAGCTTTCCCAACACAAATCATAAAAGGATTAGCAGATATTGGTGCATTTGGACCGTATATCCCAGAAGAATATGGGGGTGCGGGGTTAGACCAAATTTCGTACGGATTGATAATGCAAGAAATTGAAAGAGGAGATTCTGGTGTTCGTTCAACAGCTTCTGTTCAATCTTCATTAGTAATGTATCCTATTTGGAAATTTGGAAATGAAGAACAACGGTTGAAATATTTACCAAAATTAGCTTCTGGAGAATTTATGGGATGCTTCGGTTTGACCGAACCTAATTATGGTTCAGATCCAAGCAGTATGATTTCCAACTATAAAGACATGGGCGACCATTACTTATTGAATGGTGCCAAAATGTGGATTTCTAATGCACCATTTGCTGATATCGCAGTAGTTTGGGCGAAAAATGAAGAAGGTAGAATTCACGGTTTAATAGTAGAACGTGGAATGGAAGGATTTACAACTCCTGAAACCCACAACAAATGGTCACTTCGCGCGTCTTCTACAGGAGAACTGATTTTTGACAACGTGAAAGTTCCTAAAGAAAATTTATTGACAGGTAAAACAGGTCTTGGAGCTCCAATGCAATGTTTGGATTCTGCTCGTTATGGAATTGCTTGGGGTGCTATTGGTGCCGCAATGGACTGCTATGACACGGCGTTGCGTTATGCAAAAGAAAGAATTCAGTTTGACAAACCAATCGCTGGAACGCAATTACAACAAAAGAAATTAGCCGAAATGATTACTGAAATTACCAAAGCGCAGTTATTGACTTGGCGTTTGGGAGTATTAAGAAATGAAGGAAAAGCAACTACTGCTCAAATTTCAATGGCAAAAAGAAACAATGTTGATATGGCAATTCATATTGCTCGTGAAGCACGTCAAATTTTGGGCGGAATGGGAATTACAGGCGAATATTCAATAATGCGTCACATGATGAATTTAGAATCTGTGATAACTTATGAAGGAACACACGACATCCATTTATTAATTACGGGAATGGATATTACTGGAATTCCTGCCTTTAAATAGTTTAAAACATTTATTAAAGTATTGATAAAATTGATAGTAAAAGCTTCTTGGAAACAAGAAGCTTTTTTACTTTTGTATAAAAATTAGCACGATGAATATTGAAACTATAAATAGGAGTATTCAAACTCAAAAAACAGCTTTGCTGCAACATACTTTATATCAAAAAGTACAAACTATTGAAGATTTACAATGCTTCGTTGAAAACCATGTGTATGCAGTTTGGGATTTTATGTCTTTATTGAAAGCCTTACAATCTAAACTAACTTGTACAACTACGCCATGGGTTGCTACGAAAAATCCAGAAACTCGGTATTTAATAAACGAAATTGTTTTGGCAGAAGAATCTGACTTGACCTTGGACGGAACAAGACAAAGTCATTTTGAAATGTACATTGATGCGATGCAATCTTTTGGCGCAAATACCGCAGAAATTGAAAGTTTTATTGAACATGTAATTGCTACCCAAAATATATTTGTTTCTATAAAGCAAAGCAATATCCACCCAAATATTAAAGCATTCTTAGATTTTACTTTTAGAGTAATTGAAGAAGGAAAACCGCACGAAATTGCAGCAGCTTTTACTTTTGGTAGAGAAGATTTAATTCCAGCGATGTTTTCTGAAATATTAAGAAATTTTCAAGCTAATTTTCCTGAAACTGATTTGAAAAAATTGATTTATTATTTTGAAAGACACATCGAATTGGACGCCGATGATCATGGCCCAAAAGCATTACAAATGGTTACAGAGCTTTGTGGAAATGATGAAGTTAAATGGAAAGAAGTGGAAACAATTTCTATTTTAGCATTAGAAAAACGCATTGGACTTTGGGATGCAATTGAAGAAAATATTTTCAAAAAAGAAACAGAGTTGGTATAGATTCAATAAAAAAGCGAGAATAATTTCTCGCTTTTTTATTATGCTTC
>CANIFM010000178.1 GCA_947466955.1 Bacteroidota bacterium | reverse complement strand
TGGTGTTACAAACTATAAATTTGAGGTTGTTAATGGAGCTACAACTCGATATATTGAAACTACAAATAGAGGTTTCAGTTTATCATCTTTAGTAGGTGGTGGTACATACAATACTACTTATACTATTAGAGTTGCTACAAAAGCAGCAGGACTTGATTGGGGAGCTTATGGAGCACCTTGTACTGTAACAACGCCAACGGTTCCGCCAGCAACGAAAATAATCGATACGCAATGCGGAATGGTATTACCGACTTTAAACACGGTTATAGTTGCTACTTGGATTTCGGGTGTTTCTGGATATCGTTTTGAAGTTGTTAACGGAACTACAACTAGAATTATAGATACTCCTAACAGAGGTTTTAGCTTATCTTCTTTATTAGGTGGTGGTGCTTATAGTACTACTTATACTATTAGAGTAGCTACAAAATACTTTGATGTTTCTACTAATCAAATGGTATGGGGAGAATATGGACCAAGTTGTAATGTAACAACTCCAAGTGATCCAAATACAGCTAAAGCAATTGTAGAAAAAGCAATTGTAACGAATGAAGTTTCTGTGAAAGTGTATCCTAATCCATTTACAACTAACTTTAAACTGGATTTCAGTTCTTCAAGCGAAAGCAATGTTGAAATAGTTGTTTACGACATGATCGGAAGACAATTAGAAAGACTTCAAGTTGAGAGTTCAGAAATTAACAACTTGGAATTAGGAAATAACTATCCTTCTGGAGTTTACAATATAATTGTAAAACAAGGAGAAAATGTTAAAACGCTTCGAGTGATTAAAAGATAATTACTTTTAATCTAAGATTTGAAAACCTGTCCAAGAAATTGGACAGGTTTTTTTTTAATCAAAAATAAAACTAATAAAGTAGTAAAATACGCTTGATTTTTTTTAGTTTTGATGATTGTATAATGTGTTATTTATAGTTTTTGAATTTTTTTGATAATGAGAATATTTAAATTTGGAGGCGCATCAGTAAAAGATGCTGAAGGAATCAGAAACGTGCATAGCGTTCTGCAAACTGTTGGTTTTGAAGATGTTTTGTTGGTTGTTTCTGCGATGGGGAAAACGACAAATGCACTTGAAATTGTCATTAAAAATTATTTTGACAAATCGCCTGCGTTGCAATCTTCAGTTCAAGAAGTGAAAAAATACCACAATCAAATTCTTTTAGATTTATTTGAAGATGAAAAAAATACAGTTTTCACTGATGTAAATTCGCTTTTTGCCGAATTAGATCATTTTCTAAGTCAAAATAAATCACCAAATTACAATTTCGTTTACGACCAAGTTGTGAGTTATGGCGAGTTAATTTCAACAACAATTATAAGTCATTATATGAGTTTTATGGGAATTAAAACGCAATGGCTTGATGTTCGGAATTTCATAAAAACAGATAACAATTATCGTGATGCAAATGTAGATTGGGATTTGACACAAAAGAATATTTCTAAAAATGTCAAGAAAAAAATCTTGAACGTAACACAAGGATTTTTAGGCTCTGATGAAAATAATTTTACCACTACTTTAGGCCGTGAAGGTTCGGATTATACCGCTGCCATTTTCGCTTATTGCCTTAATGCAGAAAACGTTACGATTTGGAAAGATGTTCCGGGGGTGATGAATGCCGATCCTCGTTATTTTGAAAATGCAAGATTATTGAATCAAATTTCGTATCGTGAAGCAATTGAATTGGCATTTTATGGCGCAACCGTAATTCACCCAAAAACCTTGCAACCTTTGCAAAAAAAGGAAATTCCGTTGTTTGTAAAATCATTTGTAAATCCAACTTTACCAGGGACAAGAGTTTCAAAAGGTGCAGATTTAGAACCGCATTTGCCGTGTTTCATTGTAAAGAAAAACCAATTGCTTCTTTCGCTTTCTTCGATAGATTTTTCATTTATAATGGAAGAAAATATCAGTGAAATATTTGCGCTTTTGCACGATTATAAAATGAAAGTAAGCTTAATTCAAAATTCAGCAATTAGTTTTTCCGTTTGTATTGATGATAAATTTGGGAATTTTAATGAATTGAAAACGATACTTTCTAAGAAATTCAAAATTGCTTATAATGAAAATGTATCGCTTTATACCATTCGTCATTTTGATGAAAAAGCAGCGCAAATGGTAGAGCAAAATAAAGATGTTTTGTTGAAACAAGTGAGCCGTGAAACGATGCAAATTATTACTAAAGAAAATAATTAGTTGTATTAAATTGAATTTCAACTGTTTTGAAATCCTCAAATCTTCGCATATTTAAACTAAACACACTACTTTTGATGTCTGTGCGTTATACTATTTATGTTGAGAAAATTATTATATCTGATTGTATTGATTTCAATTTCTGGACTTCAAGCCCAAGAATTGGCAACGCCGTATAAAAACAAGAAAATAATTGCATCTCAAAACCCCATTCAAATTGACAGCGTAAGTTTAAATTCTAGTTTTTTTAAATTAGAAAACAAAAAAGGCGAACCCATTGACACTTCTTTTTATAAGATGGATTTCCAAAAAGGAATGTTAGTTTTTAAAGATAATTTCCCTTTATTGAAAGATACTTTAACCGTTCGATTTTTAAAATTTCCAGATTTTTTAACCAAAGAATATAGCATTTACGATAGAAGTCGAGTAGTTAGCAATGATGCAACTTTGGGAGATTTATACAAAATTTCAAGAAGTCCGCTCAAAAAATTTGTTCCATTTGACGGATTGAGTACTTCGGGAAGTTTAACGCGCGGAATCACCATTGGAAACAACCAAAATGCAGTTGTAAATTCCGCTTTGGATTTGCAAATTTCAGGGAAAATTTCAGATAAAGTTACCTTAAGAGCTTCCATCCAAGACAGCAATATTCCTTTGCAATCAGGCGGATATTCTCAAAAATTAGATGAATTTGATCAAATTTTCATTGAACTTTCATCCAATAAATGGAATATTCGTGCGGGAGATTTATTCTTGGAAAACAGAAATTCCAAGTTTTTAAATTTCAATAAAAAAGTTCAAGGATTATCAACTCGTTTTGAGTTTGGAACTCCCGATTCCAAGACAACCGTTTTTGCTTCGGCTGCTTTGGTTCGCGGACAATATGCGAAAAGTGCGTTTGTTGGTCAAGAAGGAAATCAAGGGCCGTATAAATTGCGTGGTCCAAATGGAGAATTGTACATCTTAGTGATTTCAGGGTCTGAGCGCGTTTATGTAAATGGAATTCTTCTAAAACGAGGCGAAAACAACGATTACATTATCGATTATAATGCAGGAGAACTAAAATTCACATCGCTTTTTCCGATAACTTCCGAAATGCGAATCACGATTGAGTACCAATATACCGATAGAAATTATACCCGCTTTGTAACGTATGCAGGCGCAACCCACGAGCAGGAAAAATGGAGTATTGGCGGGTATTTGTATTCTGAAAATGATGTAAAAAACCAACCGTTGCAACAAAATTTGTCAACGGAACAAGCTCAGATTTTAGTAAATGCTGGGGATAATTCCAATTTAATGTCGGCACCATCGGCGTATATTGACAGTTATTCTGAGAATAAAATCCTTTATAAAAAAACACTTTTAAACGGAGTTTCTGTATTTGAATATTCAAATTTGTCAACTGATGAATTGTACAATGTTAAATTTAGTTTAGTTGGAAATAATCTTGGGAATTATATTTTGTCAAGTGCCGCCGCTATTGGGAAAATATATCAATATATTGCACCGGCAAATGGAATTCCACAAGGAAATTACGAGCCAATTATCCGTTTAATTGCGCCTACAAAAATTCAAATCGCAACGGTTTTAGGGAAATTTAATCCTTCGGAAAAGACAACTATTGACTTTGAAATTGGTATTAGTAATAACGATAAAAACCTGTTTTCTTCAATTGATGATTCCGATAATAAAGGTTTTGCAGGAAAAATAAACTTCAAACAACGCCTGTTTTCAAAAAAATGGAAAGTGGATGCTTTCGCAAATTACCAATTGGTGCAAAAACAATTCAAAACGATTGAGCGGTTGTTCACCATTGAATTTGACCGCGATTGGAATTTGATTAATCCCTTTGGAAATCAAAGTTTGTTAGTTTCAGGATTGCAATTTAATTTACCCGAAAAAGGAAGTTTGACATATCAATTTGAGAAATTAGATTTTACCGAAAGCTTTTCGGGAATGCGAAATAGTGTAAATGCAGATTTCAAATTTAAGAATTGGAGCGTTCAAAATAAAGGCAGTTTCCTGAAAAGTGATAGCGATTATTCCACTTCAAAATTCATTAGAAACCAAACCCAAACGCGGTATCATTTCAATAAATATTGGGTTGGTGCGACATTGAGATTGGAAAATAATCAAGAAAAAATTAAAGCAACCAACCAATTTTCGGCTTTAAGCCAACGGTTTACTGAATACGGAAGTTTTATCGGAAGAGGCGACAGTACCAAAGTTTTTGTAGAATTGGGTTATCTAAATCGAACGAATGACAGTTTGCAAAACGGATTCTTGAAACGGGTAAATAACTCGCAATCCTATTATTTGAAATCTAAATTAATTCAAACGGATAAAAGTGATTTATCGTTATTTGTAAATTATAGAAACTTGAAATTTGTTGATAATACGAGAGCTTCTGAACCTTCTTTGAATTCCAGATTGTTGTACAACGACCGTTTTTTCAATCAATTAATTCAAATTACAACGGCTTATGAAACTACTTCTGGAACTATTGCGCAACAAGAATTTACCTATCTTGAAGTAGATCCAGGGCGCGGCGTTTATGCTTGGAATGACTATAACGGCAACGGAATTCAGGAATTAGAAGAGTTTGAAGTAGCACCATTTATTGACCAAGCAAAGTATGTTCGGGTGTATTTGCCCAATCAAATTTTCATTAAAACCCATCAAAATAAATTTTCACAATCGGTGACATTAAATCCCAATCAGTGGCAAAATGAAAAAGGATTTAAGCATTTCTTGTCGTTTTTCTACAACCAAACTTCCTTTTTAGGGGAAAGAAAAATCAAGCGAATTGGCAGTGATTTCGATTTTAATCCGTTAAGTTCAAACGATACGAATTTATTGGGTTTGAATTCCAGTTTTCGTAATAGTTTGTTCTACAATCGTGGCAAACAAAAACATTCTGTGACCTATACTTATTTGAGTAGTCGGACGAAAAACTTACTTTCTGTGGGTTCTCAGGAAAACAGCAATCAATCGCATCAGGTGCAATACAACCATTTGTATGAGAAGAATTGGCTGATTAATTTTGGTGGAAAAACAATTGCTTCCAATACAACTTCCGAAAATTATGGGGCTAAAAACTTTGAATTAAAAGGCTATCAAATGGCACCAAAAATTTCCTATTTATTTTCAAAAAATGCAAGTTGGGATTTGTTTTATGAATTTCAGAAAAAGGAAAATAAAATAGGTTCTTT
>CANIFM010000177.1 GCA_947466955.1 Bacteroidota bacterium | reverse complement strand
ATGCAATTACCAATTTTGGTTCCATTTGATGAAGTGAAACTGGCATTGCCAACTAATCCATAAGCCAAATTTCCTCTTACCCCATTTACTTTTTTATCGGCTGGCATAACATGAAATGCATCTGAATACATTTGTGAAGTTGAAACTGCTCCAAACCAGCTTTTAGGAAAAGTATGCTCTTTGTTAAACCTTTGACATTCTGCGGTTCCTGATGTTCCGTCATCTTGTTGTCCACCATTTGCAACGGTGCCAAAAGTAAAATCACAAGTAGTATAAATGTCCCAAACTTTTCCATTTGGACGTACATCTGAAGAGGGATATAAATTCCACAATCCAGATCCGTAGACTAGTGTGGTATGAGGGTAAATGATATTTTTTAATTGTGTTTTCAAACTATATCCCGTTCCTGTAGCAGAATTATAATATCCAGTTGGAATTTGGGAATAGTTAATAATCGTAAAAAGTAAGGCAAATAGTAAATGTGTTTTTTTCATTAATGTATTTGTTAGTTTTAATTTTTAGTTCGGGGCAACAAATCTAAACTATATTATTATAATAAAGATTTAAATTTCATTTTATTATTATAAAAATATATTTTCATAAAAAAAACTCCAAATAGAAATTCAGAGTTATCTTATTAATGTTAAATTAAATTATACTTTTCGCTCTAGCAAAGCCATATAAAATCCATCAAAACCAGATTCAGAGGCAAGAATTTTAGCATCTTTCACAAATGTAAAACTTTTCCCAGTTTCTGTATTCGTTAAGAAATTTTTAATTTGTTCTTGGTTTTCGGATGGAAGAACCGAACACGTTGCATAAACCAATTTTCCGCCAGGTTTTACAATTCGGGAATAGCTTTCTAAAACTTCAGCTTGGATTTTTTTGATGTTTTCGATGAATTCTGGTTGTAATTTCCATTTTGCATCGGGATTTCTTTTTAAAACTCCCAAACCGCTACAAGGTGCGTCAATCAAAACTCTATCTGCTTTTTCTTGTAGTTTTTTGATTACTTTAGTAGAATCAATAATCTTATATTCTATATTGAAAGCGCCATTTCTTTTGGCACGTAATTTCAATTGTTTTAATTTGCTTTCATACAAATCCATTGCAATTAATTGCCCTTTGTTTTCCATCAATGAAGCCAAATGCAGGGTTTTTCCTCCCGCTCCAGCGCAAGTATCAACAACTCTCATTCCAGGTTTTACATCTAAAAAAGCTGCAACTAATTGTGAATTGGCATCTTGAACTTCAAACATTCCCGCTTTAAAAGCATCGGTCATAAAAACATTGGCTCTTTCTTTAAGAACCAACGCATCGGGTTGCTCTTTCAAAAAAGTAGTTTCAATATTCAAATCCATTAAAAGTGCGTGCAATTTTTCGCGAGTTGTATTTAAGGTATTTACTCTCAAAATTACTTTTGCGGGTTGATTTTGAGCAGCAATTTCTGTAGCCCAAACTTTTTCTCCCAATTCTTTCACGCCCAATTCATCCATCCAATCGGGAATAGATTCTTTCAAAGCTCTAATTTTTGATAATTCATCAAAACGTCCTTTGATTTTGCGTTCTGGTGTTCCTTCTAATTGTCTCCAATCAGGAATTGGATAACCACGCAATACGGCCCAAACAGAAAACATTCTCCAAATATTATCTCTATCAAATGGTTCTTTTACTTCTGCAATTTCTGCATATAATCGTTTCCAACGCACCACTTCATAAATGGTTTCGGCAACGAATTTACGATCGGAACTTCCCCATCGTTTGTCTTTTTTTAATGCTCTTGCCACCACTTTATCGGCATATTCTCCTTCGTTGAAAATCGCATTTAAAGAATCGATTGTGGTATAAACTAAATTTCTGTGTAATCTCATTATTTGTAATTGAGGTGCAAAGGTACAGTTTTTTTTCAAAAGGATTTTTTTGAAATATAAATTATGTCATTAGAACATTGAATGTATAAGGACATTTTTAAACTAACTATATCGGTAGGTTTTCTCAGTTATTGTGTTTGAAATATTTTGTATAGGTTTAGAAAATGGATAATATTTCCTTTTTTAATTTAAACAACCTTGTTTTGCTATTAATCATATAATTGTTAATGAGTTAATTAATAGTTAAATAATTAAAATCAACATTTTAATGAATTATAATTGTATCTTTACTATGTGGTTTTGATTAATTACTTGTTTTACGCAATCTGAACTGATTCGCATATTCAATATTCAGCTAATTTGAAAAGTTAAGTTGATAATGGTAAATCAAAATCTACATTAAGGAGGACTATAAACGTTCTCCTTTTTTGTTTTAAATAATTGATAACCAATACGTTAAACTAAAGTTAAATATTTGAAAATCAATATTTTAATGAAATATAATTGTATCTTTACTATGTGGTTTTGATTAATTACTTGTTTTATGCCACCTGAAAAGAGACGCATATTCAATATTCAGCTAATGTGAAAAGTTAAGTTGATAATGGTAAATCAAAATCTACATTAGGAGGTCTGAGTAAGGCCTCCTTTTTTGTATAAAAAAACCACTTCAAGAGTGAAATGGTTTATGAATTTAAATTAGATTTGAATCATTTTCTTTGATTTGAATATCAAGAAGAATCCAATAATAATAAATGGAATACTTAGCCATTGTCCTGTTGAAAATACGCCTAAATCGCTTTCAAAACCACCCTGACTTTCTTTCATAAATTCGACTACAAATCGAACGGACCACAACATCACTAAAAACATTCCCAGTAAATATCCTTGTTTTTCTCTTGCATTTGTTTTCCAATACATAAAATATAAAACTGCAAATACAAAAATATAACAGAAGGATTCGTATAATTGTGTAGGATGTTTTGCTGGCACTTGCGCTAATAAATCTGCAAACTGAGGATTGGTTGCAATAGCATTATATGCTTCTTTAGGATTTGCTATTTTTGTAGCATTTACAGCGTCTCTAGAGCTGAAATAATCTCTCAAAAACTTAATTCCAAATGGAGAAGTTGTTTCGTGACCTACAATTTCAGAGTTGAAAAAGTTACCGATTCTCACAAATACTGCGCCACTTGCTACTGGAATTACAACACGATCTAAAACCCATAAAAGCGGTTTTTTCATAATGTTTTTACTGAAGAAATACATCGCTAGGATAATTCCAATTGCTGCTCCGTGACTTGCCAATCCTTGGAAACCGGTGAATTCAAATTTTGGAGAAAAACGAAATGGTAATAAAATTTCTGCCAAATGATTTCTGAAATATTCCCAATCGTAGAAAAAAACATGTCCTAATCTTGCGCCCAATAACGTGGCTAAAACGGTCCAAATAAATAAAGAATCTAATTTATCTATAGGCTCATTTTCACGATCAAATATTTTTTTCATAATGTACCAGCCTAACCCAAAGGCTACTACAAACATTAAGCTGTAATATCGAACCATAAAAAAACCTAAATCGATACCTTCTGAAGGATTCCAAACCATGATTGAAACGTGTTTAATTATTTAATTGTGGTAAAAATAGATAAAATACTACAAAGTGTCGGCACAAAATAAAGTTAATGTTTGTGTGAACACTTTTTATCGGGAACGGGATCAAAACCAGATTTGCCCCAAGGATGACAACTGAAAATTCTTCTTATTCCGAGAAATCCGCCGTAAAACAAACCGTGAATTTTCAATGCTTCAAGGAAATAGGAAGAACAAGTGGGCTCAAACCTGCAAGCGGAGGGCGTGAATGGGGAAATTGCAGTTTGATAAAACCGAATTAGTAACACAAATGGAAAAATAAGTATTTTTGATAATGACATATTTTTCATCAATTAATTATTTAAATTGTAAACGAAGTACCGTCTTTTCCGTCTTTCAACTGAATTCCAAGTGCCATTAATTGGTCTCGAATTTGGTCTGACATTGCGAAATCTTTATTGGCACGAGCCGAATTTCTCATTCCAATTAGCATGTTCACAACGCCTTCTAACTTGTCATTGTTGTTTCCAATTGCTTTTTCATCTTCCAATCCCAAAACATCAAATACAAAACCTTTCATTAATGATGAAAACAAGTTTAAATCAGCTTCGGAAATAGTTTCTTTATTGTCTTTTAATAAATTGATAAAGCGAACGCCTTCAAAAAGTTGTGCTATTAAAATTGGACTGTTGAAATCGTCATTCATCGCTTCATAACACGCTTCTTGCCAGTTCAAAATCGAAATTGAAGAAGTAGCACTTGCTGTAATATCTTTCAAACTAGCAACGGCTTCCATCAATCGGTAAAATCCTTTTTCGGCAGCAAGAATAGCATCATTCGTAAAGTCAAGATTGCTTCTGTAGTGCGCTTGCAACATGAAAAAACGAGTTACACTTGGCGAAAAAGCCTTGCTTAAAATATCGTTTTCACCCGTAATAATTTCCATTGGAAGGATATTATTTCCTGTTGATTTTGCCATTTTTTTACCATTTAGGGTAAGCATATTTGCGTGCATCCAATAATTCACAGGTGTTTGTCCCGTGCACGCTTCATTTTGTGCGATTTCACATTCGTGGTGTGGAAATTTCAAATCCATTCCGCCTCCGTGAATATCAAAATGATTTCCTAAATATTTTGTACTCATAGCAGTACATTCCAAATGCCAACCAGGAAATCCATCGCTCCATGGTGAAGGCCAACGCATGATGTGTTGCGGTTCTGCTTTTTTCCAAAGTGCAAAATCTTGCGGATTTCTCTTGTCCGATTGCCCATCAAGATCACGAGTATTGGCAAGCATATCTTCAATATTTCTGCCGCTTAATTTGCCGTAATTATTAGTTTCATTGAATTTTACAACATCAAAATAAACCGAACCATTAGCAATATATCCAATTCCGTTATCGATAATTTTTTTAATAATTGCAATTTGTTCAATAATATGACCCGTTGCCGTTGGTTCAATACTCGGCGGTAAAAAATTATATAATTTCAAAACCTCATGAAAATCAACTGTATAACGCTGCACAACTTCCATTGGTTCCAATTGTTCCAACCGTGCTTTTTTTGCAATTTTGTCTTCCCCTTCATCAACATCGTCCACAATATGCCCGACATCGGTGATATTTCGCACATAACGAACCTTATATCCAATGTGTTTCAAATACCTAAAAATCACATCAAACGACATAAAAGTACGAACATTTCCAAGGTGCACATTACTATAAACAGTAGGGCCGCAAACATACATTCCCACATTTCCATCATTAATAGGTGTGAAAATTTCCTTCTCTCCAGAAAGAGAATTGTATATTTTAAGCGTTTGTTTTTTATATAAAGGCATTGTTAAATGTTTAATCGGTTAATTGTTTATTTGGTTAATCGTTGAATCGTGTAATCGTGTAATCGTGTAATTGTTAAAACGTGTAATTGTATAATTGATTAGTTGTTGAGTGGGTTAAAAAAACACGATTTAGTTTTCTAGAGAAAGGTAATACTTCTTTAGATTGTTTATTTGATTGCATATTT
>CANIFM010000176.1 GCA_947466955.1 Bacteroidota bacterium | reverse complement strand
TTTCAAAGAAAAATGGGTTTATGTAGATGGAGATGATACTGAATTTCCAATAGATAAAAACGATTTTTCAACTGCAGTAAATGGAACAAAAATAACTTTCGATGCTGTTTTTAATGCTATTCATGGAACGCCCGGAGAAGACGGATTGATGCAAGCCTATTTTGAATTACTACAAATTCCACAAACCTCATGCGATTATTACCAAGCCGCACTAACGTTCAACAAGCGCGATTTGCTTTCTGTTTTAAAACCTTACGGCATTAAAACCGCAATTTCCTATTATCTCAACAAAGGTGACCATTTTGACGCTAACGAAATCATACAAAAAGTAGGGTTGCCTTGTTTTGTAAAACCAAATAAATCAGGCTCTAGCTTTGGAATATCAAAGGTAAAAACAGCTGACGAATTACCAATAGCCATTGAAATCGCCTATAAAGAAGACAACGAAATTATCATCGAAAGTTTCCTTGACGGAACCGAAGTTTCTGTTGGTGTAATCAATTACAAAGGTACAATTACCGTTTTGCCAATTACAGAAATTGTTTCAGAAAACGACTTTTTTGATTACGAAGCCAAATATTTAGGGAAATCACAAGAAATTACACCTGCCCGAATTTCTAACGAAATGACTGCAAAAGTGAGTGTAATTGCAAAACGCGCTTATGAAGTTTTAAAAATGAAAGGTTTCTCAAGAAGCGAATTCATCATCGTGAACGGCGAACCACACATGCTTGAAATGAATACGATTCCAGGTTTAACAACCGAAAGTTTAATTCCACAACAAGCAAAAGCAGCAGGAATTTCATTAGAAGATTTATTTACAAATGCAATCGAATTGGCGTTAACGTAATAATAATGAACAAAAATAGAATCGAAGCCTTTAGTGATGGCGTTTTGGCAATTATCATCACAATAATGATTTTAGAAATAAAAGTACCAATAAATAGTACCTTTGAATCCTTGAAACCTTTAATTCCTATATTTTTAAGCTACGTTTTGAGTTTTACATATGTGGGAATCTATTGGAATAATCATCATCATATGTTTCAGGCGGTTAAACAAATTAATGGTAAAGTTTTATGGGGGAATCTCTTTTTACTTTTTTGGCTCTCTTTAATTCCATTCGGAACGAGTTGGATTGGTTCTCAAAATTTTTCCGCAGTTCCTATGAGTTGTTATGGTTTTATTCTTTTTATGTGTGCCATATCTTATACAATACTTCTAAAAAAAATTATAAAACTTGAAGGTAAGGATTCACTTTTAGCCAAAGTAAATGAAAATGATTATAAAGGAAAAATATCATTAATATTCTATTTATTGGGAATTCCGATGGCATTTGTATCGGTATGGGTTTCTGGATTACTCTATTTTGCTGTAGCTATAATATGGATTATTCCTGATATGAGAATTGAAAAACAAATAATGAAATAAAATTAACATGAAAAAGGCAATATTTCCAGGTTCGTTTGACCCATTAACTTTAGGTCACGAAGATATTATCAAAAGGGCAATTTCATTATTTGATGAAATTGTAATTGCAATCGGTATTAATGCCGAAAAAAAATACATGTTCTCGTTAGAGGAACGTAAACGATTTATTGAAGAAACCTTCAAAAATCAACCGAAAATATCCGTAATAACTTATGAAGGTTTAACCATCGATTTATGTCATAAAATCAATGCCGACTTTATACTTCGTGGACTTAGAAATCCCGCCGACTTTGAGTTTGAAAAAGCCATTGCACATACCAATAGAAAACTATCCAAAATTGAAACCGTCTTTTTATTAACTGCAGCTGGCACCTCTTACATAAGTTCTAGTATAGTAAGGGACGTTATTCGAAATAATGGAGAATATGAAATGTTGGTTCCCGAAGCAGTTAGGGTAAAGAAATAGAATTTAAGTTTTACAACTTTATTAAAACTAAATCAATTATTCAGAATTATGGAAATAGTTTTTGCATCTAATAATAAAAATAAAATTTTTGAAATTCAAAGCATGCTTCCTGATTCAATTTCGATTTTAAGTCTAGAAAGTATTGGCTGTTTTGAAGAAATTCCTGAAACTTCAGATACAATTGAAGGTAATGCAATTTTGAAAGCAAACTTTGTAACCCAAAAATATGGGTATGATTGTTTTGCTGATGATACAGGATTGGAAGTTGAGTCTTTAAATGGCGAACCTGGGGTTTATTCTGCTAGATATGCTGGCGAACAAAGAAATGCAGATGATAATATGAATAAATTATTATTTAATTTATCAGATAAAGCTAATAAAAATGCACACTTTAAAACTGTAATTGCTCTAAATTTAAAAGGCAAACACTATTTATTTACAGGGATTGCAACTGGAGAAATTATCAATGAAAAAATTGGGCTTGGGGGTTTTGGATATGACCCAATTTTTAAACCGAAGGGTTATGAGAAAACATTTGCTCAATTACCATTGGAGGTAAAAAATGAGATTAGCCATCGTGGTAAGGCTATCCAAAAGCTAATTGAATTTCTTCAAAAGAAATAATTAATTAGATAGATTTTTGAAACTAAATCATGTGCTACAACCTACAAATAAGATAAGATATTACGATTTTTAGTTAGAATTTGCAAAAGTTGTTTAGAACCTATTCAAACTATCCAAGTAAATAAAGCTCCTAATAATTTAAAAAAATAGGTTTAAAACTAAGAAATCCATAAATATAATTGGACTTTAGCTGAAAAAAAGTACTTTTACAGTAAACTACAAGGTTTAATTATGAAAGCAACATTTGAAAGCAATCCTTTAATAGAGCGACTTCCTGCGCATTTAAAACAATTTATAAAACCTCAAGAATATTCTGATTATACTCCTATAAATCAGGCGGTTTGGAGGTATGTGATGCGCAAAAACGTGAGTTATTTATCGAAAGTTGCGCATGAATCGTATTTGAACGGGTTGAAAAAAACGGGCCTTGAAATTGATAATATTCCAAATATGTATGGAATGAATCGGATTTTGAAGGAAATTGGATGGGCTGCGGTTGCCGTTGACGGATTTATTCCGCCTAATGCTTTTATGGAATTTCAAGCGTATAATGTGCTTGTGATTGCCTCTGATATTCGTCAATTAGAACACATTGAATATACGCCAGCACCTGATATTATTCATGAGGGAGCTGGTCATGCACCAATAATTGCCAATCCAGAATATGCCGAATACTTGCGTAGATTTGGAGAAATAGGCTGCAAAGCGATTTCTTCGGCATTTGATTATGAAATGTATGAAGCCATTCGTTTGCTTTCAATTGTAAAAGAAGCGGAAAACACCCCACAATCTGTAATTGATGCCGCTGAAAAAAGCGTGAACGACCTTCAAAATAATACGGGGGAAATGTCGGAAATGGCACAAATTAGAAATTTGCATTGGTGGACTGTGGAATACGGATTAATTGGAACCGTCGAAAATCCTAAGATTTATGGCGCTGGATTATTGTCATCTATTGGAGAAAGCGCTTGGTGTATGACCGAAAAAGTGAAGAAAATCCCGTATGATATTTCTGCTGCTGACCAAAGTTTTGATATTACAAAACCCCAACCTCAACTTTATGTAACTCCAGATTTTGCTTATTTGAGTTATGTTTTAGAAGAATTTGCTAATAAAATGGCTTTGCGAACAGGTGGATTATCGGGAATTAAAAAACTGATTCATTCTAAAGCGATCGGAACCATTGAACTGAGTACAGGGCTTCAAATTTCGGGTATGTTTTCGAACGCAATTGAGTTTGGAGGGAAGCCTGTTTATGTTCAAACAATAGGAAAAACGGCTTTGGCAAATAGAGAAAAAGAATTAGTTGGACATGGAACTAATCATCATTCGGAAGGTTTTGGAAGTCCGATTGGAAAATTAAAAGGAATAAATCTCGCTATTGAAGATATGAGTCCTAAAGATTTGAAGGCGTATGGAATTTATGAAGGCGAGAATGTAACCTTAGAATTTGAGGGAGACATTACGGTTTCTGGCAAAATTATTACAGGTTCCAGAAATCTTCAAGGGGCAATTATTATCATAAGTTTTGAAAATTGTACGGTAACTCATAATAATCAGATTCTTTTTAGTCCTGAATGGGGGCGCTACGATATGGCTGTTGGAAAAAAAATAGTTTCGGCTTTTTCTGGCCCCGCTGATTGCAACAGTTTTGATTTGATTACACACTTACCAAACAGTAAGACTATAAAAGCTATAATAACGGCTGAAAGAGCAGAATTGGAGTCTCTTTATCATGAAATTCGTTCGATGCGAGAAAGTCAAATTGATGCAGAAAAAGCGTTTGGTATATTTGAAATTCTAAGCGTTAAACATTCTAACGATTGGCTTTTACCATTAGAAATTGCTGAGATTTTGCACAATGAAAAAGAAAATTATTCATTGAAAATTGTCTTAAATTATCTTGAAAACTTAAAATTAAAAAGACCCGAAGTGCAACTTTTAATTGAAAATGGATTGGAGTTATTTATTTAATAAAACTATTTTTGAAAACGCTTCAAAGCTTCTTTTGTAAAAGGAGATAAAACTAATTTACCACTTATAGCTGCTCGTTCCCTTAGGAGTTCATCCCAATTTTCAGTATCCTTCCAAAGGATTTGTTTTATGGCGGTTAATGCTTCTAGGTTATAATTAGCGAGATTTTGTGCCAATGTGAAAACTGCTTTATCAAGTTCATCGTTATTTTCATGAACTGACGAATACAAACCTTTATTTTGTGCCCATTCTGCGCTATAAAAAGTAGTTGCATCTAATGTTAATTGTGAAAAAGCTGCCAAACCGATTTTTCGTTCAATTGCTGGTGAAACTACAAAAGGTCCAATTCCAATGGTTAATTCACTTAATTTTATCGATGCAAATTGAGACGCCAAACAATAATCCATGGCTGCTGCGATTCCAACACCGCCACCAACGGCTTTTCCTTGAACACTTCCAATGACTATTTTCGAGCATTTTCTTATGGCATTTATAACATTTGCAAAACCAGAGAAAAATAATGTGCCCGTTTCTTCATCATTTATTGCACATAATTCTTGAAAACTGGCGCCAGCGCAAAAAGTTTTTTCACCACCACTTTTCAGGATGACAACTTTAATTGCGTCATTTATTCCAGCTAATTCGATGATTTCCGTCAATTTTGATAATAAATCGGTTGGTAATGAATTCTGTTCTGGATGATAAAATGAAATAGTTGCAATTCCATTTTTTAAATCTTGTTTTATATATGGTGGTGTCATTTGTACTAATTAATATGCTTTTGTTTAGAAATAAATCTAGCAAATTATTGAATTCGTTATATTTACATCAAATGTAGAATATATTTCAAAGTAAAGTAACTTTTGTTACAAATTTATTCATTTGAGCATTTTACCTTTGTGCTTTAAATATATAAAATTATGGGATTATTAGATTTTTTAGGTCTTGGAAACAAATCAGAAAGTATTCAAGAATTTATAGAAAAAGGAGCGGTAAT
>CANIFM010000175.1 GCA_947466955.1 Bacteroidota bacterium | reverse complement strand
TTATTCGTTCGGCAAAAGGTCCTTTATTGTTAGAAGTGAATTCGTCGCCAGGTCTTGAAGGCATTGAAGGCGCTACAAATAAAGATATTGCTGGCGAAATGATTTTGGCAATTGAGAAGAATTTCAAACACAAATTATAGTAGGATTTTAATTAAACTACCTTTTTATTTACCGCAAATTCGCAAATTTTTTATTTATAATTTGTGAATCTGTGACGAAAAAAATTAGAAAGTTAAGCGAGATGCATTGAAAATGTATCGAATTAAACTATATTAAGATCCATAAAATCATTATAAATGAATCCATTTTTAGACGTTATTTTAAGAAGTACGGCAGTCTATTTTTTTATGATGATTGCCTTGCGGGTTTTTGGTAAAAAAGAATTGTCACAGCTTAATACTGCCGATGTAATTCTTATTTTATTGATTAGTAATTCCGTTCAGAACGCAATGGTTGGAAATGACACCAGCCTTTACGGTGGTTTAGCAGCGGCTACGGTTTTGTTTGCTATCAACTTTATTTTGAAAAAGTTAATGTTTAAATACAAGAAATTCAGTGACTTTATTCAAGAAAAGCCAGAAATCTTAATTCATAACGGCACTTTAGATTTTGACATATTAAGCAAATTAAACATTACTTCTGATGAATTGCACGAAGCGATGCGGGAACACGGGGTTGAAAAATTCAAAGATGTAAAATTGGCTATGTTAGAAATTGATGGAAATATCAGTATTATTTCTGGGGATAAAAATCTACGACAAACGCACCACAAAAGAAAAATCCATAAAACATTGGGAAGTTTGAATTAATCTAATTCCCTTTTCTTCTGTCTCGTTCTGCTTTAATCAACTTTAATTCTCTACTGGTTTGTCCCGCAACTGAAGTATTTTCTTCCGCTCGACGAATTAAATACGGCATCACATCACGAACTGGTCCAAAAGGTAAATATTTGGCATTATTATAACCGTTTGCAGCCAAATTATAACTGATATTATCGCTCATTCCGTACAATTGTCCAAACCAAATTCTTTGATCTTTTTTGTCAATGTTGCGTTCTTGCATAAATTCCATCAATTTATAAGATGATAATTCATTGTGAGTTCCAGCAAAAATGGACATTCTATCAATGTTTTCAATCATATAATGTATGGCAGCGTCGTAATTTTCATCTGTCACTTCTTTCGATTCGCAAATTGGTGTTGGATAACCTTTTTCTTCGGCACGCAAATTCTCTTTTTCCATATAAGCACCACGAACTATTTTCATACCAATATAAAAACCTTCAGAATTGGCTTGCTGGTGCAAATTTTTCAAATAATCCAAACGATCCCAACGGTACATTTGTAAAGTATTGAAAACTATCGCTTTATCTTTGTTGTACTTTTGCATCATTCGAGTAACCAAATTGTCAGCGGCATCTTGCATCCAACTTTCCTCTGCGTCAATCAATAAAGGTACATTTTTCTTATTAGCTTCACTGCAAACCAAGTCAAATCGGGCTTTTACCCTATTCCATTCAGCAGTTTCTTCTGAAGTTAATTCTGATTTATTTCCAACTTTTTCATACAAATCCAATCTTCCAAAACCTGTTGGTTTGAAAACTGCAAAGGGAATTGCCTGACGTTCTTTGGCAAATTCAATCGTTTTTAAAGTCATTTTCAACGCCGCATCAAACTGCTCTTCCTCTTCTTTTCCTTCCACAGAATAATCCAAAACGGAAGAAACCCCTTTTGTGAACATTTTATCAACTACCGAAAGGCAATCCATTTCATTTACACCACCACAAAAATGGTCGAAAACAGTCGCTCGAATCAAGCCTTCCACTGGCAAATGTGCTTTTATAGCAAAATTGGTAACCGCAGTTCCAATGCGAACTAACGGCTGATTATCAATCATTTTAAAAAGAAAATAAGCTCTGTCGAGTTCGGTATCACTTTTTAAAGAAAACGCAATTTCTGTATTGTCGAAAATTTTTTCCATTTGTATAATAAATAATTATGCAAATATAAGTACACATTGCTGATTTTTAATCAAAAATTACCTTATTTTGCAGTATTAAATGTAATACTATTCATATCTTCAAATATGCAAACGATTCAAGCAAATGGTTATTCCGTAATTTTCAATGAAGAAGGTTACAAAGCGCTCAATAATCACATTTCTGAAAATAATTATTCCAATATATTTATTATTGTAGATAGCAATTCCAATGAAGTTTGTTTGCCAAAATTACTACCTTATATTGCTACAGAATTGACCATTGAAATCATCGAATTTGAAGCTGGTGAAATCAATAAAAACATAGAAACGTGCATTCAAATTTGGAACGTTTTAACGGATTTAGGCGCAGATCGAAAAAGCTTAATTATCAATTTAGGCGGTGGCGTAGTTACTGATTTAGGCGGTTTTGTTGCATCAACATTCAAACGTGGAATCGATTTTATAAACATACCAACCACTTTATTATCAATGGTTGATGCTTCTGTTGGCGGGAAAACTGGTGTTGACTTAGGAAATTTAAAAAACCAAATCGGTGTAATCAATATTCCTAAAATGGTTCTAATTGACACCACTTACTTGGACACGCTTTCGCAAATGGAAATGCGATCCGGATTGGCTGAAGTTTTGAAACACGGATTGATATTTGACACTAAATATTGGAAACAGTTTTTAGATTTATCAAAATTAGATTTCGCCGATTTCGATACTATAATATACGATTCCATTAAAATTAAAAATGAAATTGTAATGCAAGATCCAACGGAACAAGGAATTCGAAAAGCATTAAATTTCGGACATACTTTGGGTCACGCCATTGAAAGTTACTTTTTAGAAAATGAAAATAAAAAAACCTTATTGCACGGCGAAGCAATTGCCATCGGAATGATATTGGAAAGTTATGTTTCAATGCGAAAAAACTTAATTTCTATCGAGGAATATTCAGAAATTAAAACTACTATTAATTCCATTTACGAACCCGTTTTTTTTGAAGAAAATGACTTAATTCCAATCTTAGAATTGCTAATTCACGACAAGAAAAATGAATACGGAGCCATTAAATTTGTATTATTAGATGGAATTGGTAAATTCATTATGAATCAAGAAGTTGAAAATGAATTAATTATGGATGCTTTTTTAGATTACAAATCTTAAAAAAAAAATCCTTTTGATTGTAAATCAGAAATAATATTTTTTTACATTTGTGCCGATGAATAAAAAACAAAATACAATCAACTTTTCTTTTTCAAAAAATGAGACAAATAAGGCTTTTAAAGCACTATTAAATCGTTATTTTGCAATAAATGGGTTGTTGAATTTTGATAAATTGCGACATTCAATTATATATGATGATAAACTACAAATCATCTATGCAAATATCCGAGTTTGAAAATTAGACACACTAAATTAATACAATTTTTTAATCTAATTTACTGATATATAAATGAATACAAAATATTCTGATTTAATAAATCAAAATTATTATTTCCCTCAAGAAGAATTTAAACTTAATAAAGACAACCTTCAATTTCACGATATCGATTTGATGAAATTGGTTGAAGAATACGGAACACCTTTAAAATTCACGTATTTACCTCAAATTTCAAACAACATCAAAAGAGCCAAAAACTGGTTCAAAATTGCGATGGATAAAAATGACTATAAAGGTAAATATTACTATTGTTATTGCACAAAAAGCTCGCATTTTGAATATATAATGAATGAAGCTTTCAAAAATAACATTCATATAGAAACATCTTCGGCATTTGACATCAATATTGTTGAAAATTTGATGCAATCTGGGAAAATCAATAAAAGTACGTATGTGATTTGTAATGGTTTCAAAAGAGATCAATACATTGAAAACATTGCCCGTATCATCAATAACGGACATAAAAATACGATTCCAATAATTGATAATTACGAAGAATTGGATTTGCTTCAAGCGCAAATAAAAGGAAAATTCAAAATTGGAATTAGAATTGCTGCGGAAGAAGAACCAAAATTTGAATTTTACACCTCAAGATTAGGAATTGGATACAAAAACATTGTGCCTTTTTATAAAAAACAAATTCACGAGAATAAGAAATTGGAACTTAAAATGTTGCACTTTTTTATCAATACTGGAATCAATGACAATGCCTATTATTGGAACGAATTAATCAAATGTATTAAGGTTTATGTTGCTTTGAAGAAAGAATGTCCAAGTTTAGACAGCTTGAATGTGGGTGGCGGATTTCCAATAAAAAATTCCTTAGCATTTGAATACGATTACCAATATATGATTGATGAAATTATCAATCAAATCAAGATTGCTTGTGACGAAGCGGAAGTTGCCGTTCCTAATATTTTTACTGAATTTGGTTCGTTTACCGTGGGCGAAAGTGGCGGTGCTATTTATCAAATTTTGTATCAAAAACAGCAAAATGACAGAGAGAATTGGAATATGATTGATTCGTCTTTTATTACTACTTTACCTGATACTTGGGCGATTAACAAGCGTTTCGTAATGCTTGCAATTAACCGTTGGAATGACACTTACGAAAGGGTTTTATTGGGCGGAATGACTTGTGATAGCGATGACTATTACAATTCCGAACAAAATATGAATGCTATTTATTTACCAAAATATAATAAGGAAAAACCATTGTACATTGGATTTTTTAATACGGGCGCTTATCAAGAAACCATTGGTGGTTTTGGCGGATTGCACCACTGTTTGATTCCAGAACCTAAACATTTGTTGATAGATCGAGATGAAAATGGAGAAATAACAACGAGTGTTTTTTCTGAACAACAAACATCAGATGACGTTCTAAAAATATTGGGTTACGATAAAAAATAAAGTATTTCAACTTGCAATTCACAAAATTACATATAACATTGAATACTAGCATTTAAACGAATTTTAAGTTAAATATCAAGAAATTCTTAAATAGTATTTTAATATTGTAATGTAATTAAGAGTAATGCAGGAGCGAAAAAATTATAAAAAAAATTGAATTTCAAATTGTATATGAAATATAAAATTTGTTAATTTGAATCGATTAAAACTAAAAAATTAAAAATGAGTAAAGGACCTATTAGTCAGTTTATTGAGAAGTATTACTTGCATTTCAATTCTGCAACTGTTGTTGACGCAGCAAAAGCCTACGAGCAACAATTAGAAAAAGGTGCCAAAATGATGGTAACTTTGGCGGGTGCGATGAGTACTGCTGAAATAGGAAAGATTTTTGCGGAGATGATTCGAAAAGATAAAGTTCAAATTATTTCTTGCACAGGAGCCAATCTTGAAGAAGATATTATGAATTTGGTTGCTCATTCTCACTATGAAAGAGTTCCGAATTACAGAGATTTGACACCTCAAGAAGAATGGGATTTGATGGAGCGTGGCTTGAACCGTGTAACAGATACTTGTATTCCTGAGCACGAGGCATTTAGACGTTTGCAAAAGCACATTTACAAAATTTGGAAAGATGCCGATGATAAAGGAGAACGTTATTTTCCACACGAATTTATGTACAAAATGTTA
>CANIFM010000174.1 GCA_947466955.1 Bacteroidota bacterium | reverse complement strand
AGTGATGAAACTTTGTTTTTTAATTTATTTTCAGCAATAATTTCGTTAACCTGCTCAATTTTCAATACGTGCCAATTGGCGAAATTATTGGTATAAGCAAACCACATTAATCCTTTGAAAATATCTTGTTTTTGACAAATGGCATCTCCTTTTTCGGTAACTAATTTAGTATCGAAATCTGGGAAACCTTGCAAAGCATCCATATAAGTATCCAATTCATAATTCAAGCAACACTTCAATTTTCCGCATTGACCAGCTAATTTTTGAGGATTTAATGACAATTGTTGGTACCGCGCCGCAGAAGTATTTACACTTCTAAAATCGGTTAGCCACGTAGAACAACATAATTCTCTACCACAAGAACCAATTCCTCCCAAACGAGCGGCTTCTTGACGAAAACCTACTTGTTTCATTTCAACTCGGGTACTGAATTCTTTAGCAAAATCTTTAATTAAAAGACGGAAATCAATTCTTGCTTCAGCAGTATAATAAAAAGTTGCTTTTGAACCATCGCCTTGAAATTCAATATCAGAAATTTTCATTTCCAATTTTTGAGAAATCGCTAATTCACGTGCTCTCACTTTCATTGGCTCTTCTTTATCGCGAGCTGTTGACCAAATGTCAATGTCTCTTTGAGAAGCTTTTCTATAAATTTTAGGAACATCATTACTGGTGTGATTGACTCCTTTTTTCTTCATTTGGATTCGTACCAATTCGCCAGTTAATGTTACAATTCCAACATCGTGTCCCGGCGAAGCTTCTGTGGCAACAATATCGCCAATGCTTAAAGTTAGTTTTTCGGTATTGCGGTAAAATTCCTTTCTTCCGTTCTTAAAACGTACCTCAACGCAGTCAAAAGGAGCTTCGCCATTTGGCAAACTCATATTAGAAAGCCAGTCGAAAACGGTTAATTTATTGCAGCTATCGGTGCCGCAAGTCCCATTATTTTTACAACCCTTTGGCGCTCCGCCATCAGAAGTTGAACAACTTGTACATGCCATAATTTATATGTAGTATTGTGATGAACACAATTTAAGTTCATAAACGATTAATGTGTAAAGATATTATTTTAATTTAAGCTTTAAAAGTTTAAAGTTTAAAGTTTTCCAAAAAGAGAAAACCGAGACTGCTTGAAATGGCAATAACGGTTTTTAGTATGACTCTAAATTGTTATAAATACATGTTTTAAAATCTTTGTCAAAGTTCAAAACATTGACAAAGGTTGAAGCCGTGCGTTATGTTTGTTTTGTACAATCCTGCTTTTTCCAACGGTTGAAACTTTTGGAAATGGAAAGCAATTAAATCATTTAGAATTGTTCAATCCGTGAATTTTAATAAATTCATCAAATTCATCTTGACCATTTTTCTTTAGGTGATGTTGTTTCTGATTTTTTATATAGTTATAAACGACCTCTAATTGTGATTCGCTTACGGAATAAGCCGCATAACCTATTTGCCAAGCAAATTTTTCAAGAATGAGATTTTCTCCATTTATAGAGTGAGAAGTACTTCCTTTTATTTGCTTGATTACATCGGCTATCGATTTATTGGGATTTAATAAAAACAAAGCGTGAATATGATCTGGCATTCCATTAATGATTCTAACGGGACAACCAAGTTCTATTAATTCCTCACGAATAGAATCATAAATCTTTTTCTCTATTGAGAAATCTATTAGTTCCTGACGATTTTTTGTTGCCCAAATAGCATGAATCCATAGTTTATTGAAAGAATGTGGCATATATTTTTTATTATTTCAAATGGTTAAAATCTTAGTTTATGTTTTTCATTTTCATTTTCTTTTTCTATCGCCCTCAGGTTCTTTTTCTATCGCCCACTTCAGGGTTTTTTTCTATCGCCCACGGTTTCAACCGTGGGGAACTTATATTATTTCCAACGGTTGAAACCGTTGGCTATGGGTTTGTGTCTTACTATTTATTCCTAATTATCGCTTACATTATTTCCAACGGTTGAAACCGTTGGCTATGGTTTTGACATCCATTCCAAATTAAAACCCAACGGTTGAAACCTTTGGCTATGAGTTTCTATCCTAAAACCTTATACAACTTATCAGACAACCGGATTCTGAATGGAACCTTGAAGGTACAAATATCACCCGCAATTGCTTTTTGAGCAGTATTCTCGTTGACAAACATTTGTGAAAGTATCATCTTTTCTTCTCCAGTTGTACTTCCTTTTATAACGATTGTATCGCCAATTTTAATTTCGTTTTCTTCAATTTCAAATTCGGCAACACTTGCTTTTGGATAAAAATGAGTTCCTTTTCCGATGAATATTTTCTTTATTTTTGGTGCTTTTGCAACAACTGATTTTTTTTCTTCAGCGATGAATATTCCGTGTGTTTCAATATTATTTTTGAACGTCAAAACGTCTGATTTTCCTTTTTTAAAGATTTTATTTCCATTTTTAATGCCACGACGAACCGCTTTTTGTTCGTCTTCGGGAAGATGAATTATCGAAACACATTCGTCCGAACAGCAGCCTTCCATTTTAGATTTGCACGATTCACATTGGATAAAAAGCAAGTGACAGCCTTCATTGGCACAATTCGTATGCACGTCGCAAGGAGCACCACATTGATGGCATTGCGAAACAATATCATCGGTAATTCTTTCGCCCAAGCGGTGATCGAAAACAAAGTTTTTACCTATGAATTTACTTTCTAAACCTTCGGCTTTTACTTGTCGTGTATATTCGATTATCCCGCCTTCGAGTTGATAAACATTTTCAAAACCTTTGTGTTTGAAATAGGCACTGGCTTTTTCGCATCGAATGCCGCCGGTGCAATACATCAACAGTTTTTTGTCTTGTTTGTGTGCCGAAAGTTGGTCTTCAATAATGGGCAAACTTTCTCTAAAAGTGTCCACATCGGGTTTTATAGCATTGGTAAAATGTCCAATTTCCGATTCGTAATGATTTCTCATATCGACCACAATCGTGTTTGGATCTTCGAGCAAATCGTTAAATTCCTTCGCTTTTAAGTGAATTCCAATATTGGTTACATCGAATGTTTCATCAACTAATCCGTCGGCAACAATTTTGTCACGGACTTTTACGGTAAGTTTCAAAAACGAATGATCGTCCTGTTCAACGGCAATATTCAAACGGATTCCTTTCATAAAATCATAGTCTTCTATGGAATCTTTAAAGGCGTAAAAATTATCTGCAGGAAGCGAAAGTTGGGCGTTGATGCCTTCATTGGCAACATAAATCCGACCTAAAACTTCGAGTTTGTTCCAAGCAAGAAATAATTCGTTACGGAATTGTGTAGGATTTGAAATTTGCGCATAAGCGTAGAAAGACAACGTGAGTCGCTGTTTTCCGGCATCATCAATCATAATGGCTCGCTCTTCTGCGCTTAATGTGTTGTACAGTTGCATGCTATAAACAGTTTAAGTTGAGAAAATATTTGTGCAAAAATAGGGAAAAAGGGGCAAAGAAGCAAAGGTTTAAAGAAGCAAAGGTTCAGGGGTAGAAAAATTGTTAGGTTATTCAAAACTCAGAAATAGTATCAATTTTTTAATACAGCCTCTGTTTCTTTTGGAGCGAATTGCCCTTTTCTATTTGCAATTGAAATTCCCGCTTTCGGCTCAATCTCTTCGCTTCGCTGCGAGGATACCGCCTCAATCGGGGCTGATGGAGTAGTCATTTTCTTGTTTTGAATTTTTGGCTTTTTAAATAAAAATAAATAAGGGTTTTATTGAATATTTAAAACTACATTTGAAAATAAATAATACGCAACAAGAGTTGAGTATATAAAGTCAAAAAAGATAGATATACTCAGTTTTTAGCTTGAAAACTGAGTATATATAAGAGTTAGCCGTCATTGTACCGCAACACAACAGAAATAGTACTTAACGAATAAATGACGAAAACTAAAAGTTAAAAATTAAACTAAAAATTGAATTATGTCAGAAGAAAATCAAATTGAAATACCACTTAGTAAACAAAAATTATATTTAATGTTATTTGGTTCAATATTAGCAGTAATCGCTGGTTTTTGGTTCGTTTTAAATCCGCCGAAAAGTAATCATCCGATTTTTGGAAATCCTACATTGATATTAATAACTGGAATTGTTGCAATTATATTTTTTGGCTATATAGCAATATTTTTAACTAAAAAACTTCCTGACAATAAACCAGGCTTAATTATTAATTCCGAAGGAATAATTGATAATTCGAGTGGAGTTTCAGCAGGAATGGTTTTATGGAAAGATATAATCGAAATTTCTACATCGAACGTAATGAACCAAAAATTCTTGATGTTTATTGTGAAAAATCCTGAAGAATATATAAATCGTCAAAATGGAATTGTGAAAAGAAAAGCGATGGAAATGAATTATAGAAGTTACGGTTCGCCAATTAGTATTTCCGCAAATACTTTAGACACAAATTTTGAGGAATTATATGAATTATTGCAAAGAAAGTTCAACGAAAATAAATAGAAAAAACAACAACGAACGGCTAACAGGCGTTTGGCAAGATTGCGAATTTTGTAGTAAATTCACGTTTATTTCTCGCAAGAAATTTTATCTTTGATAGAAAATAATCGGTTCCGAAGTTCGCAACCTCGCCAAGCGCCGGAACGTTATAAGCCATTTACGAGCAACGAAAAACAAAAACATTACTAAAAAATACTAATATGACAATTAGAACATTTTGGATATTATTTTTAAAAATTATTGGGATTTATTTTGTCTTAGGAAGTATTGAAGTTGTTGCACAGTTTTTCTCTGCAACATACTATCTATTTGTAACCGAGTCAACCGAAACAATAATTAAGTCTGGAGTATATGTAAGTATGGCAGCTATATTTTTTACTTATATTTTGGTATTATTCTTTTTTGTTATTAAACCCAATTTAATAATTGACACATTGAAACTTGACAAAGGTTTTGATGAAGAAAAAATTGTTCTTAATAATAATTCATCAAGCATTTTAAGAATAGCAGTTATTTTAATTGGTGGACTTATGTTTGTAGATAGTTTTCCATCATTATGCAGAAGCGTTTTTGCATTTTTCCAACAAGAAAGTCTATTTAGAAATTATCCAAAAGCAGCTTGGATAATATTTGATTTATTAAAAACAATAATTGCATATTTACTTTTGACAAATAGTAAGTTAATAGTAAAAATAATAGAAAAACAAAAGTCGAATTAAAATAGAAACGGCTTATAACAGCGGTTTTGCCGGATTTGGGTATTCGGCTAAATTAAAAGATGGTTTTGTACTTGAATTAAAAGTGTTTAACCGAAAGAAAATTTCAACTTACTCCCAAAACCCGAGCAAAGCCGCGGGAACGTTGGCGCCAATTTGGCTGAACGAAAAAAAAACGTAAATACAATTCAACTACAATAAGAATTATAGCAACCGCAGAATAAATTATTGCGACCGAGGAAAGAATTATAACATGCGCGGTAAGAATTATTGCAACCACAGAAAGAATTATAGCAACCGCAGAATGAATTATTGTGACCGCAGAATAAATTATTGCGACCGCGGAAAGAATTATTT
>CANIFM010000173.1 GCA_947466955.1 Bacteroidota bacterium | reverse complement strand
TAAATGCAGATAGAGCCGACGTTATTGTTTTGGCTACAAAAATATATTTGAACGCAATGAAATGGAGCGGTGCAAGGAGTATTTATGTCCCTAAGATTGGACTTTCTGATGGGATTGTGAAGGCGTTGTATTATGGAAAGATATAAATTGAAATAGTTATGTTTATTAGATATGTAGAATTAATTTGCCTTTGCGTTCCTTGCATAAACCTTTGCTTCCCTTGCGGTTAAAAAAAATCTGCGCATCTGAGATAAAACTTTATTTCTTTTGTTTTTCTTATATGCCTTTTGTGGTAAAAAAACTTTGCGACCTTTGCGTAAACCTTTGTGCCCTTTGCGGTTAAAAAAAAATCTGCGACCCGACGAAGTAATCAGCGGTTAAAAAAAATGCGCTAAACCCAAACTTTATTCCAAAAAAAATCCCCGCAATTGCGGGGATTTCAATATAAAAATCAAGAAATTATTTTTTCTCGTTCTTTTCCATTTTAGCTTTCAATGCAGCCAACATATCGTTGTTATCCCCTAATGTAGATGCTTGCGCATTTGAATTATTGGCAACAGCTTCGTTTACAGCTTTCACAGCTTTCTCTTCTTCTTCACGGAAGATAGCAGTGTGAGACGCAACTACTCTTTTAAATTCTTTGTTGAATTCAATTACTTTAAATTCAGCTGAATCTCCTTTTTTCAATTTCTTACCATCTTCTTTTTCAAGGTGACGTGTAGGAATGAAAGCAACGATATCATCTCCGAATTCTACAGTAGCTCCTTTGTCAACAATTTCAGAAATTTCGCCTGTGTGGATTGTTCCAACTGCGAAAGAATCTTCATATTGATCCCAAGGATTAGCAGTAGTTTGTTTGTGTCCTAAAGATAATTTACGACCATCAACATCTAATTCTAATACAACTACGTCTAATTTTTCACCAACATTTACAAATTCAGATGGATGTTTGATTTTCTTAGTCCAAGAAAGATCAGAGATATAAATCAATCCGTCGATACCTTCTTCTAATTCTACGAAAATTCCAAAGTTTGTAAAGTTTCTAACGATACCAGTATGTTTAGAACCTACTGGGTATTTAGCAGTGATATCAGTCCAAGGATCTTGCGATAATTGTTTGATACCTAATGACATTTTACGGTCATCTCTGTCTAATGTTAAGATAACAGCTTCAACAACATCACCCACTTTTACGAAATCTTGAGCCGAACGCAAGTGCGTTGACCAAGACATTTCAGAAACGTGGATTAAACCTTCAACACCTTCAGCAACTTCAATGAAAGCACCGTAATCAGCGATTACAACTACTTTACCATTTACTTTGTCACCAACTTTCAAGTCAGCATTCAAAGCGTCCCAAGGATGCGCGTTCAATTGTTTCAATCCTAATTGAATTCTTGTTTTCTCGTCATCAAAGTCAAGGATAACAACATTCAATTTTTGATCTAATTCCAACACTTCACTTGGGTGGTTAATTCTACTCCAAGAAAGGTCAGTAATGTGAATCAATCCATCAACACCACCTAAATCAATAAACACACCATAAGAAGTAATGTTTTTAACAACACCTTCTAATACTTGTCCTTTTTGCAATTGACCGATGATTTCTTTTTTCTGGATTTCAATATCCGCTTCAATAAGCGCTTTGTGAGATACAACTACGTTTTTGAATTCGTGGTTAATTTTCACAACTTTAAATTCCATCATTTTATTTACATAAACATCATAATCTCTAATTGGTTTAACATCAATTTGAGATCCTGGTAAAAACGCTTCAATTCCAAAAACGTCAACGATCATACCACCTTTAGTTCTGCATTTTACGAAACCTGTAACAATTTCTCCAGTTTCATTAGCACTAATAACTCTATCCCAAGATTTAATAGTACGCGCTTTTCTGTGAGACAATACCAATTGACCTGTTTTATCCTCACGGATGTCAATTAATACTTCAACTTTGTCACCAACTTTTAAGTTTGGATTGTAACGGAATTCATTCAATGAAATAACACCTTCCGATTTTGCATTGATATCAACGATAACGTCTCTATCTGTAATTCTAACTACAACACCCTCTACAACTTCTTCTTGATCAGTATCAATAAAAGTTTCAGAAACTAATTGTTCAAATTCTTGCAAGTTTTTTTGGTCAACGGCATCAATACCTTCTTCAAAGTTGTGCCAGTTAAATTCTGCTAAAAACTGCTCTTGTGATTTTAATTGTTCAGACATGCTGATAAAAAATTTGTATTCTGTATTTTCTCGAGTTTCTTAATGCGAAAGAAAACAACAGAAGTTGTTTGTTTGATTTTTTATTACCCAAAGGAAACTCCTATCCACCAAAAGGTGTGCAAAAGTAATTCTTTTTTCTGTATCCACAAAGTTTTTTCCGCAAAACCAATTAGCTAATTATCAATACTATAAATCATTTGAATTTGGAGCGAATTGTCCCCGCATTTTTGCAATTGCAATTCCCGCTTTCGGCTATATCTCTTCTCTTCGCTGCGAGGATACCGCCTCAATCGGGGCTGAAGGATTAGTTGTTTTTTCAATCTGAATTTATTTCAGATTCTAACCGTCATTGCTAGCGAAACGCAGTGGAGCATGGTAATTTTCTTTTTTTCTTAACCGCAAAGGGCGCAAAGTTTTACGCAAGGTTCGCAAAGTTTTTAAAGGATAAACTGATTCACCCTTTCCCCAAATAACCGAATTTACGAATAACCAAATAAACTTTTTCTCACAAACAACCGATTAATCAAATTAAACGTTACATTTACAAAATACAAATTCATTGTAGCGCACAATAACAAAGATTCCTAAGTTATTGAGCAAACCGGCAAACAAAGCGCTTTGCCAACTCCCTCACAAAATAGTACGCAGGATTTGCGATGAAACAAAAAAAACTTAGTTGTTTTGTAGCAAATTAAAAACAATACTCAATTAGCGTTGAGTATGTAAAGCTAAAAAAGATAGATATACTCAATTTTTGGCTTAAAAACTGAGTATATTAATAAGTTTTGAGTAATTATTTAAAATCCTGCTTTAAAATGAAATTTTCTGAAAGAATTGGTAAAAAAGAAGTGAAAATTGAGATTCAAATCGATTCAATGGACATCGAATTGAGAAACGGTTTATGGAATGTAATAAGCATAGTCTTTTTGGAGCCGATGTGTAAAGTAGATTGGCTACCTGAATCTGGTTATGAAAATTCAGTTAAAGCTATTTGGTTTTCTTTTTTCAAAGAACCTATAGATGAAGTTTCGATGGTAACAAAAAGTGTAAAAGAACAATTACGACGAAGATTCTTTACTTGGAATTATTTAGAAGTATACGATTTCATAGATTTTCTCATTTCAATGAAGCGGACTGAATTCAATAAAAATGAACTTGTCAAATCTTTCAATATAATTTTAGAAAGAGAGTTATCTGCATATCGAATTATTGATAATTCTTTAGTGCCAATTACAAACGAACAAGAAATACAGACAATCGAAAAAGCTCTTTCAGATTCCAAAAAATTTAATTTGAAAGGTGTAAATATTCATCTTTCGGAAGCGCTTTCAAAACTATCAAATAAAACAAATCCCGATTATAGAAATTCAATTAAAGAGTCTATTTCTGCTGTCGAATCAATTTGCCAACAGATTACGGAAGATAAAAATGCAGAACTTGGAAAGGCACTAAAAAAACTTAGTAGTAAATTACCAATTCATGGTGCTTTAGAACAAGGATTTACAAAGCTTTATGGCTATACAAGCGACAGTGATGGAATTAGACACTCAATGATGGAGGAAACGAATTTGGACATAGAAGATGCTTTATATATGTTAGTTTCATGTAGTTCTTTCATAAATTATTTAATTTCAAAATCAATCAAATTGAATATTTTTAAAATATAACTCCACAGCTGTGCGAATTCTACAGACTTCGTACCCACAAAACACACCCTGTAAACACCTTTAAACTCAATTTAAACCGCAACATTATGAAAAAAATCTTTACTGTTTTTCTTTTTTTATTGTTTTGCAATTTTCTTACTGCCCAACATTTAAAAAAAGATGGCACACCAGATATGCGGTTTAAGGAAAATAAGCAAATGTATTCTTCAACCACAACCGTAACTTCTGCGCCAAAATACAACAGCGACGCCACCTACAATTACACCATAAAAAGAGATTCAAAAGGCAGAATAAAAAGAAGTCAAGCCGCAAAAAATGATTTCAAAAAACAATCAGGCTACCCAAATGGCAGATCCGGCTATGTAATTGACCATGTAAAGCCACTAAAAGAAGGCGGTTGCGATTGCCCCGAAAATATGCAATGGCAAACCATAGCGGAAGGAAAAGCAAAAGACAAATGGGAATAGCATCTGAAATAAATTCAGATTGACAAATCATAAAGTATTCGTTTCCTGCTTTACTTGTTTCGAAATATAGGTAATTATAAATATCTAAAAGTAATGAGCCCTAATAGCAGCGGTATCTTGTTGTGGTGGTTCCGAAGCTTCGGGACGCCACAAATGATACAGTGAATGGCGGGAGGAATGGTGTGTTGAAAATAGGGTATGTGCTTCGAAAAAGGAAATCCAAATATAACAATTTCAAGCAAGGAAAATAGTTTTCTACCACGAGGGCTTTACTTAGTCTTTACCAACAGAGCAAATTATAATTACTGTAGGTATTTTTGGTAAAAAATCAAAGTTGAAGGTTTTGAACTGAAAGTATAAAAAAAACACCCTATAAAAGAGCGTTTTTTGACTTGGTTTAGTAAATGTTTAGTAAAACCTCTGTAAACCCCTATAAATAGGTAATAAATGTGACCACGGTGGGATTTGAACCCACACGCCCTTGCGAGCACCAGCCCCTCAAGCTGGCAAGTCTACCGTTTCTCCACGTGGCCGAAAAATAAAAAAGCCAAGCGTTTAAGCTCGACTTTTTTTGTGACCCGACTGGGGCTCGAACCCAGGACCCCATCATTAAAAGTGATGTGCTCTACCGACTGAGCTATCGAGTCATTGCTTGAAGGAATAAAAATTTATCTTTTGTAATATAAAATTGTGACCCGACTGGGGCTCGAACCCAGGACCCCATCATTAAAAGTGATGTGCTCTACCGACTGAGCTATCGAGTCAATTTTATTCCTTCATTGCGGGTGCAAATATAAGGCGTTATTATTTATTTTTCAAAGGTATTTTATTTATAAATTTACTTTTTTAATTAAATAATCTTAACGCCTTAGTTTATAAGACATTATTGCTATGAAAAAAATCATTTTGTTAGGCTATATGGGTTGCGGTAAGTCAACTATTGCCAAATTAATTGCCGAAATAACGAATTTAAAAGCGTTAGATTTAGATAATTGTATAGAAAACACCACAAATTCATCAATAAATAATTTATTTGCAACTAAAGGGGAACTTTATTTTCGTAAATTAGAACATGAGATATTATCTGAATTAATGAATAATCAAGATAGTTTTGTTTTAAGCCTAGGTGGAGGTACTCCTTGTTATGCAAACAATCACGAATTATTGAAAGGGGAAAATGTTATTTC
>CANIFM010000172.1 GCA_947466955.1 Bacteroidota bacterium | reverse complement strand
TGTGAACTCTATGGGCTTTTTTTTATCAAATATATTTTGTTTTTTCTCCCGCAGAGTTCACAGATTTTCTCTGATTATAATTTTTCTGCGATTTTCTGCGAATTCTGCGGGATTTTTTTTATCAAATATATTTTTTTTTCTCCCGCAGAATACACAGATTAACGCAGACTTTAATTTTTCTGCGAGTTTCTGCGAATTCTGCGGGATTTTTTATATATCTAATTTGTTTTTTTATTAAACCCTTTTTCAAAAGTAACATATAAAATTGGTAACACAAATAGCGTTAAAAAAGTGGCTATCATCAAGCCTCCAATTACCACCGTTGCTAGCGGGCGTTGTACTTCGGCACCTGCGCCATTACTCACTGCCATTGGTAAAAAACCTAAAGACGCCACGAAAGCAGTCATTAATACGGGACGCAAACGTACTTTGGTTCCCATTAAAACAATTCGATGTAAATCAGTCATTCCCTCCGATTTTAATTGGTTAAACTCTGAAATCAATACAATTCCGTTCAATACGGCAACTCCAAATAAGGCTATAAATCCAACTCCTGCGCTGATGCTAAAAGGCATTCCGCGTAACGCCAAAAAGAATATTCCTCCAATGGCTGAAAGCGGAATTGCAGAATAAATTAGCAATCCGTGTTTCACCGAATTAAAAGCAAAAAACAGCAATAAAAAGATAAGGAATAACGATACCGGAACAGCAATCATTAAGCGATCTTTGGCTTTGTTCAAATTTTCAAATGCACCGCCATAGGTAGTATAATAACCCGCAGGATATTTAATTTGTTTGTCGGCTTTTTGTTGCAATTCGTTTACAATGCTTTGCACATCGCGACCTCTAACATTAAAGCCAACAACAATTCTACGTTTAGCATCCTCTCGTTGAATTTGATTGGGACCATTTTTGATTTCCACATTTGCCAATTGCGATAGCGGAATTTGAGTCCCTTGAGGCGTTGGAATTAATAAATTCTGAACATCTTCAATATCTTTTCTTTGGTTGTTGTTGAGACGAACCACTAAATCAAATCGTTTTTCTCCTTCAAAAACCAACCCAGTGCTTTGACCTGCAAAAGCGGTATTAATTACTTTATTAATATCGTCAATAGTAAGATGGTATTGCGCAATAATATTTCGGTTGTACTCAATAACGACTTGAGGCATTCCAGTAACAGGTTCAATGTAGAGGTTTTGCGTACCTTCAACAGTGTTTACAATTTTGCCTAATTTTTGGGCGTATAAAGCCAAAGTATCTAGGTTTTCACCAAATATTTTGCAAACTACATCTTGTCGGGCACCCGTCATCAATTCGTTAAAACGCATCTGCACCGGATATTGAAATCCAGTTGTAATTCCGGGAACGTTTTCTAACGCTTTGCCCATTTTGGAAGCCATTTCATCAAAAGTTTTTGCCGACTTCCATTCGTTTTTGTCTTTCATCACCACAATCATATCGCTGGCATCCATCGCCATAGGGTCAGTTGGAACTTCACCGCTTCCAATTTTGGTAACCACTTTTTCAACTTCTGGAAATTGTGTTTTAAGAATATGAGCCGCTTTTTGGGTACTTTCGATAGTTGTATTCAAATTACTTCCAGTAAGCACTCTGGTATCTACAGCAAAATCGCCTTCTTCTAAAGCAGGAATAAATTCACCACCTAATGTGGTTAAGGTAATTACCGCTAGAATAAACAAGGTAACCACCGAAGAGATTACTATTTTAGGATAATTTAATATTTTTTGAAGCAAATGTTGGTATCTCATTTCTACTTTTATCATTATTCTATCCGAAACATTTGGCTCGTGTTTCACTTTTTTACTCAAAAATAAAGCACTCATCATCGGGATGTAAGTCAACGATAAAATAAAAGCACCTAATAAAGCAAAAGCAACGGTTTGCGCCATTGGTTTAAACATTTTTCCTTCAATTCCTTGTAAAGTAAAGATTGGAAGGTACACGATTAAGATAATAATTTGACCAAAAACCGCACTGTTCATCATTTTACTCGCTGAAGTTTGCACTTCTTTATCCATTTTCTTTTGAGATAACTCACTTTCGTTTTTGAGTTTTTTACTATGGGTTAATTGGTGCATTACCGCTTCTACAATAATCACGGCTCCATCTACAATTAATCCAAAATCGAGTGCTCCTAAACTCATAAGGTTTCCACTCACACCAAACGTATTCATCAGAATTATGGCAAATAACATTGCCAACGGAATTACCGATGCTACTAATAATCCTGCTCTGAAATTCCCAAGAAAAACAACCAAAACGAAAATTACAATTAAGGCACCTTCCAACAAGTTTTTTTCTACGGTTCCAATGGCGTTATTTACCATTTTGGTTCGGTCTAAAAAGGGTTCAATAACAACACCTTCGGGCAATGTTTTCTGAATTAAGGCTACCCGTTCTTTTACATTTTTAATAACATCACTACTGTTTGCACCTTTTAGCATCATTACTACGGCACCAGAAACTTCCCCTTGATCGTTATAAGTCATCGCTCCGTAACGAGTGGCAAATCCAATTTTTACTTCCGCAACATCTCTTATAAAAAGAGGGGTTCCGCTTGCAGTAGATTTGATAGCAATATTTTCTATATCTTCCACTTTACCAATAAGACCTTCGCTTCTAATAAACAAAGAAGTTGCGCCTTTTTCGATATATGATCCACCGGTATTTTGGTTGTTTTTTTCTACTGCTGTAAATACATCGCTGATGGTTAATCCATACGATTGCAATTTATTCGGATTTATTGCAATTTCATATTGTTTCAATTTTCCGCCAAAACTACTTACTTCGGCAACTCCTTTAACGCCAAGTAATTGTCTTCTAACGATCCAATCTTGAATGGTTCGCAATTCGGTTTCGTTGTATTTTTTTTCATACCCTTTTTTAGGTCGAACCACATATTGGTAGATCTCTCCAAGACCAGTAGAAACAGGCCCAAGTTCGGGAGTCCCAATTCCTTGTGGGATTTGAGTTTGCACTTTCTGAAGTCTCTCGGAAACTTGTTGTCTTGCCCAATAAATATCGGTTTCGTCATCAAAAACGATGGTAACCAAAGACAATCCGAAGCGAGAAAAACTTCTAATTTCTTTTAATCCAGAAATGTTATTATTGGCTTGTTCAATAGGGAAAGTAACCAATCGTTCAATGTCTGTTGCGCCAAAAGAAGGAGCAATGGTAATGACCTGAACTTGATTGTTGGTGATGTCCGGAACAGCATCAATGGGTAATTTGGTAACTTGGTAGATACCATAAAAAAGCAAAACGAGGGTAAACAATCCAACTATGAGTTTATTTTTAATAGAAAACTCAATTATTTTATTTAGCATAGCATTTTTTAATTAATTTTTAATTCATTAAATACATAAAAGTACAAGTGCAGAAGCATTTGAAATAATTATTAAACGAAAAAATTAACTAAATTTTGGTGGCTGCCAAATAGATTTTAAAAAAGTTGAATTGATAAAACTTGGGTAGTATTTGCTTACAACTTTCTCTTCAGAAGGAAGTAGAATGGCGTTAAAACAAAATTTTTGTTCAGGTAAAAGTGTGATGTGATTAGAACTATTGCAAGTGTCTAAAGTTTTGAAAGGCAATTTAGAATCCTTGTCGTAATCAGCATCCTTAACATTTCCGTTGGCATAATGAATACAAAGAAACTTCCATAATGTAATAGATTTGTCTTTTTGTTGGTGTTCGGAAAAATGATTCGCCAAAGCAGGGAACTTCAATAACTGATGCAATTCAGTAGTTGAAATAAGATAGAGTGATAAAAAAGTTAAGGCAATAATCCTTTTCATAAGTAATGCAAATGTAATAATAATCTAACTATTTATTTCTAAATATTCGATGCATTAATCTATTCTTAAGATATTGCTTAACTTTTTGTACAGTTTTTATTTGCATATCCATATTGATGTTGCAAAATTTTTAAAGATGGGTAAATCGTTACGTGATGTGAAAAGTAGATACGGTGTTTCTTTGGTAACAGTTCAGAAAGTAGGTGCGTTGCTAAAAAAAGATAAGGACTTAGCAAATTGTTAAGATAGCAATAAAAAGTTATCAACTTTGCTACGGGTTTGCTACAGAAATGAAAAAACCCAGCGTTTGCTGGGTTCTTAGTAGCGGGAACAGGACTCGAACCTGTGACCTTCGGGTTATGAGCCCGACGAGCTGCCTACTGCTCTATCCCGCGATGTTTCGAGTGCAAATATACAACCAAAATCGGGAATTGCAACTAAAATATTAAAAAATGTTTTATTTTATCTATTGGGCTGATATGTTTACCTTTGCAAAAATTAAAAAGCAGTAAATGTCACACAAAGCAGGTTTTGTAAATATTATAGGGAATCCAAATGTTGGAAAATCGACACTAATGAACGCCTTCGTAGGCGAAAGATTGTCGATTATCACTTCCAAAGCGCAAACTACACGCCACAGAATTCTTGGAATAGTAAATGGAGAAGATTTCCAAATGATTTTATCCGATACACCAGGAATCATCAAACCAGCTTATGAAATGCAGGAATCGATGATGAACTTCGTGAAATCGGCATTTGAAGACGCAGACGTCCTTATATATATGGTAGAAATCGGCGAACAAGATTTAAAAGACGAATCGTTTTTCAATAAAATCATCCACGCCACCATTCCCGTTTTGCTTTTATTGAATAAAATCGATTTATCAAACCAAGATAAATTAGAAGAACAAGTCGCTTTTTGGGCGGCAAAAGTTCCTAATGCAGAGATTTTCCCAATATCTGCATTACAGAATTTCAATGTTCCTGAGGTATTTGGAAGAATAATCGAATTATTGCCTGAATCGCCAGCCTATTATCCAAAAGACCAGTTGACCGATAAACCAGAGCGTTTTTTCGTAAATGAAACCATCCGTGAGAAAATCCTCTTGAATTACAGCAAAGAAATCCCGTATGCCGTTGAAATCGTTACAGAGGAATTTTTTGAAGATGAAAATATCATCCGAATTCGTTCCCTGATTATGGTGGAGCGCGAAACCCAAAAAGGGATTATTATTGGTCACAAAGGCGCTGCTCTAAAGAAAGTTGGAGTGGATTCTCGTGCCGATTTAGAGAAGTTTTTTGGAAAACAAATCCACATTGAATTGTACGTGAAAGTGAATAAAAACTGGAGGAGCAACGCCAATATGTTGAAAAGATTTGGTTATAATAATTAGTGTTCAGTATTCAGTTTTTAGTTGGCAGTTTACAGCCGTTGCAATTACTGAATACTCAATACTGAATACTGTTAACTAAAAGAGTACCTTTGCAAAAAATTAAAATACCTTATTGTTTGATTTTAAGAGTATAATGGTTTTGGTTTCCCAAAATCTTAAATCTTAAATCTAAACTCAAAAATCATAAAAATGAATAACATTGTTGCCATTGTAGGAAGACCAAACGTAGGAAAATCGACCCTTTTTAATCGATTGATACAAAGAAGAGAAGCTATCGTAGATTCTGTTTCGGGCGTAACTCGTGATAGAAACTACGGAAAAAGTGAATGGAATGGAAAGGAATTTTCTGTAATTGATACCGGTGGATATGTGCGTGGTTCTGACGACGTTTTTGAAGCTGAAATCCG
>CANIFM010000171.1 GCA_947466955.1 Bacteroidota bacterium | reverse complement strand
CCGCCAGCAGGTGGGCCAGGAGTACAACGTTGGTTAAAGTTTGTGAAATATTTGCCTGATTTTGGATTTCAACCCGTTGTTTATATTCCTGAAAACCCCACTTATCCAATTTTAGATGAGGCTTTGCTTTCTGAAGTTTCAAATCAAGCGATAATCATCAGAAATAAAATTATTGAACCCTATCAATGGGCTTCTTTTTTATCTAAGAATAAAACCAAGAAAATCAGTTCAGGAATTATTCCTAATAAGCGAAAACAATCGGTATTAGAACAATTTTTACTTTGGATTCGGGGAAATATTTTCATTCCTGACGCACGCGTTTTATGGGTAAAACCATCGGTTAAATTTTTAGAAAAGTACATTTCAGAAAACGGAATCACTACAATTATTACTTCGGGACCGCCGCATAGTTTGCATTTAATTGGATTAGAATTAAAGAAAAAGTTAAACGTGAAATGGGTAGCTGATTTTCGGGATCCTTGGACAACAATTGGGTATCATAAAGCACTGAAATTATCTGATTTTGCTGCCAATAAACATAAAAAATTAGAACGTAAAGTACTCAATTCAGCAGATTTGATTTTGGTTACAAGTCCAACCACAAGAACCGAATTCAAGCAAATAACTTCAAAACCAATCGAAGTAATTACAAATGGTTTTGATGCTGAAAAAATTGGGAATCAAACTTTAGACAAGAAATTTTCGTTGGCTCATATTGGTTCGTTTTTATCCGAAAGAAATCCGAGGATTTTATGGGAAAGTATTTCAGAATTAATTAGAGAAAATCCAATATTCGCGTCGCATTTCCAATTGAAATTAATTGGTGCCGTAAGTCAGGAAGTTTTAGATGCGATTTCCTTATTCCAATTGCAAAATTATGTTGTTAATTTGGGTTATGTTTCTCACGATGAAGCCATTGTGCAGCAAAAAAAATCTCAGGTTTTGTTGCTAATTGAGATAAATTCCGAAGATACCAAAAGTATCATTCCAGGGAAATTATTTGAATATATGGTTTCCGAAAGACCTATAATTGGT
This sequence comes from Bacteroidota bacterium, assembly GCA_947466955.1. GTDB lineage: Bacteria > Bacteroidota > Bacteroidia > Flavobacteriales > Flavobacteriaceae > Flavobacterium. The sequence continues at coordinate 4,694 of CANIFM010000171.1, read as the reverse complement.
ATTGGTCCAAAAGGGTCTGACTTTGCCGAAATTATTACCGATACCAATACTGGAATCTTTGTTGATTATTCCGAAAAAGTCAAACTTAAAAATGTGATTTCCAACTGTTTTAATCAGTTTTTGGAGGGAAATTTAAAATCTCACGCAATTGGTTTACAAAAATATTCCAGACGAAATTTAACTGAAAAGCTCGCTAATTTGCTAAAAAGATAAAATGGGAATCGTAATAAACCAATCCATAAAAAATACAATAATTACCTATTTTGGTTTTGGAATTGGTACTATTAACGCCTTGTTTTTATACACGATTTTCTTGGGTAAAATGCATTATGGAATTGTAGCTTTTGTTCTTTCAGCTGCGAATATTATGATGCCGTTAATGGCTTTTGGGGTTCAAAATACCTTAATTCGGTTTTATTCCAAATATAATTCAGATGCAGAACGAGAGAAGTTTTTGAGTTTGATGCTTTTGTTGCCTTTGATTTTAATACTTCCAACGATTGTATTTTTATATTTTTTCTATCCTCAAATTACTTTTTTTATTTTAAAAGAAAATCCAAATGTTGCTCAATTTCTGTGGTTAATTCCAATAGTTGGGATTTTTATGGGCTATTTTGAAATCTTTTATGCTTGGGTAAAAGTACATTTTCAATCTGTTTTTGGTAATTTTTTGAGCGAAGTAGTAACCAGAGTAATCATACTTTTTTTGCTTTTTTCAGTAAGTCAAAATTGGATTCAAAAAGACACGTTTATTTATTCTCTTTCAGCCGTTTATGGATTTCAATGTTTTGCAATGATGGTATTTGCAATTCGAGTAAAAATGCCCGTTTTTAAGTTTCAATTGCCTATTAATATAAAAGAAATTTTCAGTTATTCCTTTTTCATTATTGCTACAGGAACCGTTTCTGTTATGCTTATTGATTTCGATAAAGTGATGATTCCAGCGTATCAGAATATTAGTAATAACGCTTTTTATTCGGTTGCAGTTTTTATTGCGATGGTTATTGCCGTTCCAAGTCGGGCGATGATGCAAATTATTTATCCTGTTACTGCTCAATTATTAAATGAAAACAAGTTAGAAGAACTTGATGCTTTGTATAAAAAAAGTGCCATAAATCTTCAGGTTTTTGGAGGTTTGATTATGCTTGGTATTTTCTTGAATTGTACAGAATTGTATCAATTGATTCCTCAAGAATATTCGGGTGGAATAGCGGTTGTTTTTCTAATTGGCTTGTCAAAATTCTATGATTTGATTTTAGGAAATAACGCCGCAATTATTCTAAATACAAAATATTATCGATGGTTTTTATTTTTCGGAATCGTTTTGGTTATTTCAATGATTGTGTTATATATGATTTTAATTCCGATTTACGGCATTGTTGGAGCGGCTTTAGCAACTTTAATTGCTGTAATTATTTACAATACGATTAAAGTACTTTTTGTGTTTTGGAAAATGAATTTGTTTCCATTTACGATTAAAACAGTTTATTCATTTGTAATAATAACATTAGTTTTTCTGATGTTTTATTTTTGGGATTTTACTTTTCATCCAATACTAAATATTGTTTTTAAATCGATTTTAATTACAATAGTTTATGGTTTATTGAATTATAAATTGAAAATTTCTATTGAGATGAATGAAATTTTCGACAAACTTAAATCTAAATTTACGCTTTAATCTTGATTTTTTAACTAACGTTTTATTGTACATTCATCACTTCTTTAGTATATTCGCTTCACAATTTGAAATAAATCCAAATCAATGAAGCCTTTTTTTACCTTTTTAGCACTTTTTTTGGTTTTATTATTACCCGTATTGAAAACTACAGCCCAGGTTTATAACCCAAACTATGCTTCAGTTGTAAATCAATGTTCAAGTACAACTATTTTATCTAATTTAACTGAATATGAAAATTTAGGTGTAAAACAAAGAGGAACAGTGGCTCTTGACAATACCTTGACATGGTTGAAAAACAAGTATTTGAGTTATGGTTATAGTGTAAGTCAAATTACAGAAGATTCCTATACTTATTCAGGTTCTACAGCAGTTTGTAAGAATCTAATCGTAACTAAAATTGGTACTATATATCCAAATACTTTCGTAATTATTGATGGACATTATGATTCATTGAACGGTACTGGAACTAATGATAATGGAAGCGGATTGGTATGTATTTTGGAAGTTGCCAGATTATTGCAAAATATACCAACAGAATATTCTATAAAATTCATCAATTTTAGCGGGGAAGAAGACGGATTAAGAGGAAGCCAGCATTTTGTTTCTTCGGTTGTGAACAGTACAACACCAAAAATGAATATTAAATTGGTATTCAATTTAGATGAAGTTGGCGGTGTTGCAGGAATGGTTAATAATACAATTACTTGCGAAAATGATACTTCTTCACCAACTACAAATAATGCGGCTTCTTTGGCAATTACCAATGAATTGATAACGTGTGTTGGTTTGTATTCGCCATTAAATACTTTTTTAGATCGTGCGTATTCCTCGGATTATATGCCATTTCAAAGTAACAATGAGATAATTACTGGTTTTTTCGAAAGAAATGAAACTACACACAAACACACAACCTCAGATTTTTTAATTTATATGGATCCCACTTATAATTATAACGTTGCCAAAGCTGCAATAGGTGCGATGTTGCATTTTGCTGTTGTGGATACATCCATGTCTAACGAAGAATTTGAAGCTGGGTTTCAAGGGAGTTTTTTTCCAAATCCAACGAAAGATTTTTTAAATATCAATTGTGGAAAATTGGATAGAAATTACACTTTCAACTTGGTTGATTTGCAAGGAAAGACGGTTTTTTCTAAAGTATTTGATCAAGCGAAACAAACGGAATCTATTGCTGTTACTGATTTTAGTAAAGGAATGTACCTTGCCGTTATTGTTTCTGGAAATAAAAGATTTACTAAGAAAATTGTAATTGAATAAACAAAAAAAATCTTCATTACGAAGACTCTTTTAAAATGTTGATGAAATCTAAAATCTAAATATATCCGAGATTTGCGTTAGGGATTGAAGTGAAAATCCCAAGCTTTTTTGCTTGGATTGCAACGGAAAGCCCGGCCCTTTTGGGAACGCCCCAAATAAAATTTTAAAATTAGTTTTTAATTATTTTAGCAAAACCAACAGTTTCGTCCATTGCTATTTTAATGAAATACATCCCACTTGCCAAATTTTCTACATTTACATTAAATAATTGGCTGTCGGAAAGTTCCTGTTCGAGAACTATTTTCCCTGAATAATCTATAATTTGATAGTTTAATTTCGAAGCTGATTTCGCTAATGAAATGGTTACAATTCCATTTGTCGGGTTAGGATTTAGTTGGAACAATCCTTTTGAATTATCAGCCAATCCCATGGTTGACAGCGTAATTGGGTGATTAATTTCGTCCCAACTTTTGTTAGAATTTTCAATATATAAAGCTACTGTATAGTTTCCCGCAGTTGCATAAGTATGTGAAGGGTTTTGTAGCGTGCTGGTTGTGCCATCGCCAAAATCCCAAGACCAAGAAGTTGCTCCTGAGCTTGTGTCTGTGAAATTAACCGTTAAAGTATTTGAAATAGAGGTGTAATTTGCGGTTGGCTTGTGTCGTTTCCATAAAAATGAAGTTGAGCGATCTAAAATTATTGGCCAATATGGATTTCCTCCAGTTCCGTTAGTCCAAGTTCCATTGGCAACACCATAAAATTCGTGTCCAACACCTGGAACAAAATAAGTCTCTTTATTGGTGAAATTCAACGCGTTTAATCTAGTGTTAATTGGGTTACTTCCGTCAGCTTGTGGGAGAGAAGAATAGCCAAACGGACTTCCAGTATTGAAAGGAACTGTTGTATCAGCTTCTCCATGGATTAGAAAAACTGGAGTATTGTTACTTGGAGTAATTAAATTTGTGCTCTGAATTGCGCCCCACATTGAAATTACGGCATCAGGTTTTCCATTGAAACCGAGATTAGCACCAATGTCTAAACCGCCTAAATCGGGAGCGATATGAGAAAATGGAGCCGTAATGTTAGTATAAGAATTAATCCCGGCTTCAGCAGGTTTTTCTGAAATTTGATCTAAATAAATACTATGCAAAGCCATAAATGCGCCAGCGCTACTTCCAACGAAATAGACTTTATTTGGGTCGATTCCATACGTTGCCGCGTTGGCTCTAAAATAACGAATTGCAGTTCTTGCATCTTGCAATCCTCGATAAACCGCTCTTGTTGAATGTAATACTATATTGTCAGTAGGGCTAAAACCCATTCTATACTCAATGGTAGCTGTAACATACCCTTTTTTTGCAAAATAATCACAAAAAGCCATCATATCGTCAACGTTTTTGCTTCCTGAGAAAAATCCACCGGCATGTGCGAAAATTATTACGGGTCTATTTGTAAAGGTGTCTCCCTGTGGTTTATAGACATCCATCAATAAATTTTGTGGCGTAGTACTAGATTCTACGGTTCCAAATCCGTCAACTGAAGGTGCGGTTCCATAATTCACATTTTGTGTTATAGTTGAAGCAGGAAAAAGGGTGTTTGTATATCTGTACCGTTGAGAAAATCCTAAAAATTGAATTAGGAGCAATGCAAATAAAAGTAATTTTCGTTTCATAAATTCAGTATTTAGCATCAAATATAACAATAAATAGAATTTTTTATAACCTTTAATGTCTTAAAAGTT
>CANIFM010000170.1 GCA_947466955.1 Bacteroidota bacterium | reverse complement strand
TCTGTAATGTGGGTGTCCCGATAATTTAGTGCTTTATCGAACAAATCTTTCTGAATTTGCGCCAATAAATCGCTAATATAGATTTCAATTCCGTCTTTCGAGACAATTTCTTTCGTCAAAGTATCTCGTCTTGCTACCTCAAAAGTTCCGTTTTCTAAATCTTTTGGGCCAACAGCAATTCGAATTGGAACGCCTTTCAATTCCCATTCGGCAAATTTGAAACCCGGTTTTTGAGTAGTTCTATTGTCATACTTTACAGAAACATTCAATTTCTTTAAAGCCAACATTACGACATTTACAGCAGTAGAAATTTCCTCTAATTGCTCATCTGATTTATAAATTGGAACAATAACCACTTGAATTGGCGCTAAATTTGGTGGCAATACCAATCCTTGGTCATCAGAATGCGTCATTACAAGCGCACCCATCAATCGGGTTGAAACCCCCCAAGAAGTTCCCCAAACGTATTCTTGCTTCCCTTCTGAATTCGCGAATTTAACATCAAATGCCTTTGCAAAATTCTGACCTAAAAAGTGAGAAGTTCCCGCTTGCAATGCTTTTCCGTCTTGCATCAACGCTTCAATACAATAGGTTTCATCGGCACCAGCAAAACGTTCGGTTTCTGTTTTCAATCCTTTTATAACTGGAATTGCCATAAAATTCTCAGCAAATTCAGCATATACGTGCATCATTTTTTCTGATTCTTCTAATGCTTCATCTTTAGTTGCGTGAGCAGTATGTCCTTCTTGCCATAAAAATTCGGCAGTTCTAAGGAACAATCTCGTTCTCATTTCCCAACGAACTACATTTGCCCATTGGTTTATTAATAAAGGTAAATCTCTATACGATTGCACCCAACCTTTATATGTTGACCAAATAATTGCTTCACTTGTTGGACGAACAATTAGTTCCTCTTCCAATTTTGCATTGGGATCAACCATTAATTTACCTGGTTTGTCAGGATCGTTTTTTAATCGGTAATGCGTTACAATAGCGCATTCTTTGGCAAAACCTTCCGCATTTTTCTCTTCTGCTTCAAACATACTTTTGGGAACGAATAACGGAAAATAAGCATTTTGATGCCCTGTTTCCTTGAACATTCGGTCTAATTCTGCTTGCATTTTTTCCCAAATAGCATAACCATACGGTTTGATTACCATACAACCTCGTACGCCTGAGTTTTCGGCAAGGTCAGCTTTGACAACTAACTCATTATACCATTTTGAATAATCCTCGGATCTTGTTGTTAAGTTCTTGCTCATGATGAAATAGTTTGGCACTAAAATTGTTTAACTTATTTTAACTAAATAGTTCCGCAAAACTAACTATTTTTGTAATGACCAACAATAAAAATACGTTTATATGAAAACTAATTATTTTTCTTCAGCAAAATCAATCTCAATTTATTCTATTATTGGGTTGATAAGTGTCATTTTGGCTTCCTGTGGCTCCTATAAAAACAGTTCCTATTATGACAAAGATGGTATTTATGGTTCTGATGAAAATGGAAAAGACTACAAAGTAGAAAATAGAAATAGTGATAAATATAAAGAATATTTCAGCTCACTAAGAGAAGACAATCAACAAGGAGAAGTTTTTACAGATGTAGATAATTATTCTACCACTAAAGACACCATAAATAGCAATAAAAATACAGAAAGCTATTCTTCGGGATATGCCGGATGGGGAAATAACCAACAGCCAATAAACGTGACTATTTATGATAACAATTGGGGATGGAATAATTATGGCTATGGCTCTTCTTGGAATTATGGCTGGAATTGGAATTTAGGTTGGAATTCTTGGTATGGCCCTAGCATTGGATATGGTTGGGGATGGAACAACTGGTATGGTCCTAATTATGGTTATTATGGCTGGGGGTACAATAATTATTATAATGGATATTACAACAATTACTATTCGCCATATTACAATGGTCATTATAACAATTATTCCTACAGCAATGGAATTAGAGGACGTTCAATCGGACGTGTTGGAGGACGATATGATTTCGGAAGAAATGAAACAGGCAATAGGAATAATAGTCCAGGGAGAGGGAATTCTGTTTATAATGGCGTTAGAAATTCAAATGGTATAACACCTCGAAGAAATGAAACGTCAACTCCGAGAAATACAACTCCAAGAGGCGAAATTTCTAATCCAAGAAGTTACACACCAACAAGAACTGAAAATAGTACTCCAAGAAATTATACACCAACAAGATCAGAAACTCCAAGTCCAAGAAGTGATAGTTATACTCCGAGAAGCGAAAATGTAACGCCAAGAAGTTATACTCCTACACGAAGTGAATCAACTTCGCCGAGAAGTGAAAATTATTCAACTCCCAGAAGTTATTCACCAAGTTCAAATTCTGGTGGTGGATATGGCGGAAATTCTGGCGGAGGTTCTGGCGGAGGAAGATCAAGTGGTGGTTCTGGCGGAAGACGCTAATAGATTATTAAAAATTTAAAATTAGTGTAAATTTAAATTATTAGAAATAATGAAAAAATATTTATCATTAATCCTATTAGGATTAACAACTTCAGCAATACAATCACAAGATATTACAGATGCCATGAGATATGCTCAAAATAATGTCAACGGGACTGCTCGATATAGAGCAATGAGCGGAGCTTTTGGAGCACTTGGCGGTGATTTTTCAGCATTAAATGTAAATCCTGCAGGTTCAGCAATTTTTACAAATAATCAAATTGCTTTGACTTTTAATAGTTATGGGGTAAAAAACAACTCTAATTATTTTGGAACAACAGTAAACGAAAAAAATTCTTCTTTCGATTTAAACCAATTTGGCGCAGTATATGTATTAAAAAATGCAGATAAAACAAGTGATTGGAAAAAATTTAGCTTTGCGTTGAATTATGAAAATGCAAACAATTTTAACGATGCTATTTTTTCTGCTGGAACCAATCCAACTCATTCTGTAGGTGACTATTTTAAATATTATGCCAATCAAAACGGAGGGCAATCGTTATCAAATTTACAATTACAATCAGGCGAAACAATTACCGATTTATACGACTATTTAGGTTCAAATTATGGTTTTGGTACGCAACAAGCATTTTTAGGTTACCAAGGTTACATTATTGACCCAGCGGCAAATTATAACGAAGGTTCAAATAGAAATTATGTATCACTAATTCCAACTGGAGGAAATTATTATCAAGAAAACTACACCAAGTCCAATGGTTACAATGGTAAGCTTTCCATCAATGCATCTGGGCAATACAAAAACAAATTTTACTTTGGAGTTAACATAAATACCCATTTTGTAGACTTTAAACAAAATACAAGTTTCTATGAAGAAAATTCGAATAATCTCCTTTCTGGAGTTCAACGATTACGATTTGAAAATGAACTTACTACCTACGGAAATGGGATGTCAATTCAATTGGGAGCTATAGCAAAAGTCAATAAAGATGTTCGTTTAGGATTAGCTTATGAATCACCTACTTGGTATGAAATGAATGATAAATTATCTCAAGGTTTAGCAGTTGTTAGCGCCAATGCTCAAGGCGAATTACCAACAGATTACGTTAATCCTAGGGTAATTAATGTATATGCGCCTTATCGACTTCAAACTCCTGGAAAATGGACAGGAAGCATTGCCTATATTTATGGTAAGAAAGGGCTGTTAAGTATAGACTATTCTTTGAAAGATTATAGTAACGCTCAGTTTAATCCAAGTAATGATTTTAGAAATGCAAACAGCCAAATAAATAAAGTACTTGGTTTAACATCTGAATTTAGAATTGGTGGGGAATATAGAATTAATGAATTGAGCTTAAGAGCTGGATATAGAACGGAACAGAGTCCTTTTAAAAACGGAAGTACCATTGGAAATTTAACAGGTTACTCAACGGGGTTTGGATATAATTTTGGAGACACAAAATTAGATTTTGCTTTTTCTCATTCTCAAAGAGATTCTCAAAATCAATTTTTTGCAGTAGGAATGACAGATTATTCAAATTTGAAAACTATAACAAATAATATCACTATGACATTATCATTTGAACTCTAAAAGGTTTTAACAGAAAATCAATTGAAGTATATCACTATCTTAAACTTAATAGATTAAATGGAGATTAAAAATAATCAGGCAATTCCAATAGGTTAAAATTAGCCTCAGATTCACAGATTATAAATAAGTAATATTCATTACCAAAAAACTAAACCACTATGGACTGGAAGTCTATAGATTTGGTTTGGCAGACTAAAAATCTGCGAAGCTAGATTGTGAAATTAATCCGTGAAATTTTGCCACAGATTCACAGATTAAAAAATAATTAAAAAAATCAGTGAATCTGTGGTAAAAAATATTTTTAGAAGCTAAAGCGAGATGCACTAAAAGCGCATAGTTTTAACTCTATTTGTGACCAATAAAAGATTAATCGGGACGCACTGAAATCGCAAAGTTATCAAACTATATTAAGTCCAATAAATTGAAGTTATAAATCAACTATAAAGTAAAATTAATTATTGACATGATGTACAGTTTGTACAATTCAATAGAAAAAACTTCATTTAGAAATTTAACTTAATAGTTTGTATTATTCTTGACAAAACAAACATTACATCAGAACTTGTGAAATGATTACACTTGTCAAAGTGTAACTTATCCTAGATAAACTACATAAATAAAAAGTCCGAAAATTTCTTTTCGGACTTTTTTTATTCAATTCTAAGATTGCTTATCTAGTAATTGCAAAGTGAGATTTGTATTCTTTACTTAAACCATTTTCAACGTAACTAATAGTAAACCAATAATCATCAGCAGGAACTGGGGCATTGTTTAATGTACCGTCCCAACCTGGGCTATTTGAATTTAGTTGTGCTACTAATTTACCATAACGATTGTAAATACTAACTTTTGCATTTGAAAGTTGGTTAATTCCATATATTTTCCAAGTATCGTACCAACCATCTCCGTTTGGTGTAAATAGTTTTGGGAAATTAACTACAACTGCAGAAACTGGAATTATAACAGTATCATTACAGCCGTTTTTATCTCTAACGACAATCTGATGGTCCAAAACAAAATTTTGATTCTCAAAAACTGGACTGTCTTGGAAAGGACTTCCGTCTATTTGATATTCATAATCTCCTATTCCGTCTGCGATTACTGTAATAATTTGATTGTTTTCAAAAGCATCACTAACGGTGTACGTTACAATTGGTTTTTGAGAATTTATAACTACTGTACTAAAAGGAGTTGAAGAACAACCAGTACTATTACTTGTAGCTATTAATGAATACGTATCCGCTAATGAAACAGTAAGCGTGCTTCCATTGCCAACTATAGCTCCTAAGGAATCAGTCCATACAAATGAGTAGTTCATAGGACTAAGGTTACTTTGAATAGTATAATTACGAAGAACTACAGGTGGAACAGAAGCTGGGTTTCCTATACAAATTGCATGAGGTTCCATTGTTTCTGAAGGCCTTGGTAAATCATTAACAACTAAACCTATAGAATTTATTTTTTTGCAAGATGTAATTGCGCTATTGTCACTTATACTATAAAAAATAGTAGTTAAATTATGATCAGCAATAATAGAAGTAATTGGATTGATACCAGCATCTATAATACCTCCCACAACTGCAGTAGCATTAGCATAACTTGCAAAATATTGAACAGAAAACTGAGGTCCTGTTTGAGTCCCTAACAAAGTTGGTGTTAAAGCAGTTAAATCAAAAGAAGTAAATCCATCATTTGTACCATCAGTATCGCATACTGTTCT
>CANIFM010000169.1 GCA_947466955.1 Bacteroidota bacterium | reverse complement strand
TTTTTTGACCTTATTTTTTAAAATCTTATTTCTGTTTATCAGTCTGTCAATAGGTAATCTCTGTTTCAATGCGGGTGCAAAAGTAGTGAGTTATTCCGCTTTTACAATGCTTTTTTTAAGTTATTTTTTATTTAATTTGTAAGTCGCTGGATATTGGCAAGTTGGGATATGAAAAAAGAAAGTGATTATACTATAATAAGAAGTTTAAGTATCGATTTCACAAATTACTCTTCAAGTTTATCCTTTTTCTTATTCACATTACTAGCATGTCTTCCACTTCCTCCTGCATTGTCTAATATTCCTTTCTCTGGACTTAACGTTTTTAAAGCTGTTTGCAAACGTGTAAATGCAGCACTAGCTTCTTTGTTATCGGCATAATTAGAAACTAACTTTTCTTCAAATGGAGCATTGGACATATCAAAAAGTTCTCCTTCTCTATTTAATTTCCAGTTGGCTTCTCGAACATACCATTTATTTCCTAATTCAATAAAAATCCATTCTCTAGGATTTCCTTTCTTCCCCATTAATTGAGGCAAGAAACTTCTTCCGTCTAAAACATTCTTTATTGGTAATTTTGCCCCAGCTAAATCAGCAAACGTTGGCAAGATATCACTTGAATCAATTAATAAATCATTCACTTTTCCCGCTTCAATAACGCCTGGCCAGTTGGCAATTGTAGGAACTAAACTACCACATTCCAGCATGGTGCCTTTTTTACCTGAAAGTGCTTTCCCTCCTATCGAACTTCTTTCTGCATATTGGCTTGCTGTACCATTATCACCCATGAAAATAATTAGAGTATTTTCTCTTAATTTTAAATCATCCAAGGTGCTTAATAGTTTCCCTACCAACTTATCCATATAGGCGGTGTTATCTGCATATAAATCACTTCCGGGTTTGCTGTCTGGTGTTCGCTGAATCAATGCATGAACGTGAACCATTGAATAATATAGGAAAAAAGGTTTGTCTTTATTTGTTGTAATAAAATCAACCAAATGCTTGTGCATCAAATCGGGCATGTATGTTATTGAATCTAACTTTTTATTAACTCCATTTTCAATATAATTTTCTGATTTCTTTTTTTCAGTTGCCCAATAATCTCCACTTCCTTGAAAGGTAATATAATCATCAAAACCAAAATCTTTGGGTGTTAATGAAAATTGGCTCCACTTCCCTACCATAGCAGAGGCATATCCCTCTGGTTTTAATACTGAGGGTATTAAAACTTCATTCTCTGGTTTAATTTGCGCAACCATATCTTGATTTACAGCACCTGTTCTGAAAGCGTAACGTCCCGTTAAAATCATAGCTCTTGATGGACCGCAAAGTGGAGCTGTATAACCGTGAGTAAATCGAATTCCGCCTTTGGCTAATTTATCGATAATTGGAGTTTTGTTATTGTCTGAACCATAACAACTTACATCTCCAATACCTAAATCATCAGCAAGAATGTAAATAATATTCGGTTTTGAAGTACCTTTTTTTACTTTTTTACTTTGAGCAGAAACAGTAAAAATAGTTGCAAATGCTACAAATACAAGTGTAAAAAATAATTTATTCATGATTCTAAATATATTAATATGTTAATTCAATGATGTCAGATTGGTAGGTTTTTAAGTCTATTTTTTTTGCCAATGCTTCATATTCAGGATTAGAATATTTTATGGCAGCCAATTTCAATATTTTAATAGTTTCTCCATAACTAATTTTTTGGATTTGCTCATATTCCCACTGTTTTTCATTTTTCAAATACGGAACAATCCAATCCAACGCATTTCTCATGTTTTTACCCTCACTAATTTGCTGATTCCAAAGTTGAATATTGGCATTTTCAGCTAATTTTGCAATTAAAAAATAACCGAATAAATTCATATTAACATAACCCCAAGATTTTGTTCGAACCAATTCGAAAGGCTGACTTCCATCAGGTTTTAATTGACTTTCCATTCTGTTTTTAAAAATTTCTATTTCATTTAAAGTTACTTCTGGTCGATCTGAAAAAAGTGAAAAGGCGATAATTTGTTCGCTAAAAAAAGTACCATGATTATTTTTTGAATCTGCTTCATCTTTCCCGATTGGACTTTCTAACATCCAGGTTAAATAATCTGAAAACCATTTTTTCAATGCTTCATGCTCTTCTTTATTCCAATTTGGAGTTTCTTTGATTAAAATCGCAGCATCTAAAACACGGTAAGCATCACGCGTTTCAATAATTCCAGTTCCACGACCTGTATTCAATCCTGGAATTCCTTGACCAAAATTTAGATTTGGATTTTGACGTGTTTCAGCATCTAAAAACCATGTCTTAATTAATTTTGATGCAAAATTTGCGTATTTATTTTCGTGTGTGAAATAGTATGCTAAAGCTAAAGTTAATGCACAATCTTCAACTTTATCTAATTCTTGAGAATCGGTAATATCATAATATGTTGGATTGCGAAGTCCGTCTTTTTTTATATACGGCAATCCGTCTGGCTTCGTTGGATCTGGCCACCAATAAGGCCCCGTACTCATATAATCGTGTTTGTCGCCACTTGGAGGAACTTGTTTTTTATCCATTACTGAATATACTTTTGCTTCATTTAAAACTTTATCCGCTTTCTTTAGAAGCAATTTAAGTGCTCTAACTTTATCAGCATCATCGGCAATAATTAAATCGTAATTCCTTTGTAAGACTTTGCCATCAATAGCAAGTGTTTTTGGAAAACTGCTTGCTACATCTGATTTAATTTGTGCTGAAATACAACTTACATCCGAAAGTACAAAAAGTAACAATATGTATTTTATTGGTTTAACCATCTTAAAATTATAAGTATTAAATGTAATTAATTGCAAGTTACTAATCTCCAGATGTTTTCCAATCTAAAGTATCACCTTTTAATCTTCGTAATGCTTCGGCTTCAGTTTTAATTCCTTTATCTCCTTGGTCTAACATCCATTTTTTAAGTTCAGAAACCAATTTAATTTTCACAGATGCAAGTGCTTTGTCATCTGCTAAATTATCCAATTCATAAACATCTTTTTTGATGTTATATAATTCATATTCGGGTCTGTTTCTATACAGTTTGGCGTGTGCAGCTTGTTTTGGAGTGGTATTTGTTGCTTTTAACCAACTGTTGTACAATTTGTTTTTTGGTTGTGAACCCGAACTTAAAAAAGGTTCATTGAATTGCAAATTCCAAATCAATTTATAATTATGATCTTGAATGGAACGAACAGGATAATTATCAGACCCATTTTTAATTCCTCTTGTAGTATGAACTCCATAAACATAGTCACGAACTTCTTTTGGTTTTCCATTTAAAGTAGCATAAAAACTCTTTCCATCCAATTTCATGGTTTCCTCTTTATTTCCTCTTAAAGTTTCAGGATTTCCTCCTGCAACTTCAAAAAGTGTCGGAACAACATCAATATATTGAGCTAAAATATCTGTTCTTGTATCTGGTTTGATAACCTTCGGCCAACGCGCTATAAATGCTGATTTCAATCCCATATTATAACACGTCCATTTTCCAAAGGGCATAGAACTTCCGTGTTCGCTTGCAAAAAGGAACAATGTATTGTCTTTGTTTTTCTGTTTTTCAACAATTCTAGTGCACGTTCCCACAAGGCTATCCATGTAGGTAATTTCGGCATAATATTTTACCAAATCATCTCTAGTTTCTTTGCTATCAACCATATAAGGAGCAATTGTTATTTTGCTAGCATCATACTGTTTTGAATCGCCTCTATTCCAAGGACTATGCGGCTGATTTGAAGCAACAATCAATAAATATGGTTTTGAAGTGTCTTTATTAATCCATTTTTCAGCATCTGCCAATTCTACATCTTGACCTTTTCCATTATCACTATTTCTTCCTCCTAAATATTCAAAAGGGAAATTTGCCATTGGCGCATAATGTTGTTTTCCTATCAAAGCCACGCGATAACCAATTTTTTTGAAATGCTGAACAATACTAATTACATTGTCATATACTTGAGCATGATTTGGATAACTTCCATTTTTTACAGGAAACAACCCTGTATATAAACTCTGACGTGTTGGGCCGCACATTGCTGTAGCGTTATTCATATTATCAAATGACAAACCTTCTTTTGCCAATTTAGCTAAATTGGGAGTATGAACGTCTTTATTCCCATAAGGTTCACAATCAATTGAGGTCATATCATCAGCAATGAAAAACAAAATATCTGGTTTTGATGCAGTAGCTTTAGTCGTTGCATTTTTTATTTCAATTCCGTGTTTTGTCAAAGAAGCTACAACAGGTTTTTTTGCACCCAATTTTTCAGATAAAGCATTTGCTAAATCAGTTTTAGAATGCTTTGTACTTATTTTATTGGTTTCTTTAACTATCTTGTTTTTTTCGAAATTAGAATTCGAAAGTTGAAAAGACGAGGCAGTAATTATTACTAAACTTGCAAAACCTATTAGTAATAGTGATTTATTTTTCATGTTGAATTATTTAATCTTTGTTATTTATTTGTTGCTGTAATCGTTGAATTTTCCCAAACCTTAAAATTTCTATAGGCAAAATGAGTCCATTGCATTTGTCGGAATCCGATTTTACCATCTTCCAATATTTTTCCGTATTTGATCCCATCGTCAGTCCAATCAATAATTTTTCTATCGTCAATATACATTAGGATTTTACCTTCCTGTTTGATTAATTTCATTTTATGAATAGCGGTTGATTGTACTGGAATTCCAATTTCACCAGTTTGCACCAAATTAAATCCTTTGTTTTTTCTCAAATTAGCAGTTTCCCGATTTGGATTGTCCCGTCCATTTGCATAATACGAAATATGATAGTCATTCATGGCGCCTTTGGTATAATCCGTAAAGGTCCCAAGCATTCTTTTTGGCATCGAAGCAGCAAAAATACTTTCTCCTTTCAAACCTTTGGCTGCAAAGAAAATAATACACAAACCCGCATCAATTTCTTGATTTTGCGCTTCCCATTCGGCTATGAAATTCCCTGGAAAATCAACAGGACACCAAAAAACGTGATGTCCTTCTTCGTTTGGAGAAAAAATATGCATCCAATTATTTTTGAACTCAATTTTTGCTGGTCCTTCCAAAGTCCAATCCTTAACCATTTCTGAAGTCGCTAAGGAATTACTATAAAGCAATTTCCCTTTGGTAAATTCTTGAGAATAACCATTGAAAGTTGCCAAAAGAAAAATTGCAAAAAACGCTTTAATTACTGGATTTCTCATTATCTAATTTTAATGCTCAATTTTATATTCAATGACAATATTAAACAGCGGTATTTCACTGAGATTTTTAGTTACATGCACCATTGGCTCTGCAAATTTAACGGTATTGGCAACTTGAATTCCAGTCCCAGGTTTTCCATTTGGAGAGTTTCGAGGATCTGTTAATTGCACTTGATTCAACCGAACCACCACTCTTTGAGCGTGACTGTGTAATGGTCTTTCATCGCCTGGATTTAGTCTTTCTTCAAAAACTCGAAACTCATCATTTTCATATACAATGGTGTTTTTCATTGGTTCAAACCATTCTTTGGGTTTTGTCAGAGGCGGGTGAACTTTCTTTAAAGCGATTTCAAAATAAGAGCCTTTCGGAAAATCATAGAATTCATTTTCAAGAAAAACGGCAATTTCTCCTCTTTTAATCTTAATTGTACCTCGATTACTTTTAAATTTTATTTTATCTAATGCAACAATAATCCGTGTTCCAAAATTTGGTGTATTTGCTAATGTACAAGCTGCTCCATCTCGAAGCACTTTCATATAAGCATTATCTAAAGCAACCGAATCTTTATTTGCAATAGCAAAATTTTCCAAATATATATTTGAAATCGAATTACTATTTGCAGTAGCAATTTCAGCCGTTAACGCAAACAAAAA
>CANIFM010000168.1 GCA_947466955.1 Bacteroidota bacterium | reverse complement strand
GAACCAATTGAAGAAAATATTGAAATTTGTAAAACGTATTTGGCAAGAATGAGCAAAATGGGAATGACGTTGGAAATCGAACTTGGAATTACAGGTGGCGAAGAAGATGGCGTTGACAACTCAGATGTTGATAGTTCAAAATTATACACACAACCTTCAGAAGTTTCTTATGCTTATGAAGAATTATTGAAAGTAAGTCCACGTTTTACAATTGCAGCGTCTTTTGGAAATGTACACGGAGTTTACAAACCAGGAAACGTAAAATTGACACCAAAAATCTTGAAAAATTCACAAGATTATGTGCAAGAAAAATTCAACACAGGAAAAAATCCAGTTGATTTTGTATTTCACGGAGGTTCAGGATCTACGGTTGAAGAAATTAGAGAAGCGATTGGTTATGGTGTGATAAAAATGAACATCGATACCGATTTGCAATTTGCATACACAGAAGGAATTCGTGATTATATGGTTAAAAATATTGATTATTTGAAAACTCAAATCGGAAATCCAGAAGGTACAGAACAACCTAATAAAAAATATTACGATCCAAGAAAATGGGTTCGTGAAGGAGAAATGACATTCAATGCGAGATTAGAACAAGCTTTCGCAGATTTGAATAACGTGAACACTTTATAGTTGTTAGTTGTCGGTTGTTAGTTGTCGGTTCAATCCGATTGCCATCAACCAACAACCATCAACCATTAACAAAAACATAAATTATGGCTTGGTTTAAAAGAACAGAAAAAGGAATTACTACAGCAACGGAGGACAAAAAAGATGTTCCGAAAGGATTGTGGTATAAATCCCCAACAGGGAAAATTATCGATGCCGAAGAATTAGCGAGAAACCTTTGGGTAAGCCCAGAAGATGGATTTCACGTAAGAATTGGAAGTAAAGAATATTTCGAAATTTTATTCGACAACAACGAATTCAAGGAATTGGATGCTAAAATGACATCAAAAGATCCCTTGCATTTTGTGGATACCAAAAAATATGCTGACCGACTGAAAGACGCAATGGAAAAAACCAAATTGAAAGATGCGGTTCGTACTGGAGTTGGAAAATCCAAAGGAAAAGACTTGGTAGTTTGCTGTATGGATTTTGCCTTTATTGGAGGTTCTATGGGAGCTGTTGTGGGAGAAAAAATTGCTCGTGGAATTGATTACGCTATAAAAAACAAAACACCATTTGTAATGATTTCAAAATCAGGTGGTGCAAGGATGATGGAAGCTGCTTATTCCTTAATGCAATTGGCAAAAACATCAGCAAAATTAGCACAATTAGCCGATGCTGGAATTCCTTATATTTCTTTATGTACCGATCCAACTACGGGAGGAACTACTGCTTCTTATGCGATGTTAGGTGATATTAATATTTCTGAACCAGGCGCTTTAATTGGATTTGCAGGACCTAGAGTGGTGCGAGATACGACTGGAAAAGATTTGCCAGAAGGATTTCAAACTGCCGAATTTGTTTTGGAACACGGTTTTTTAGATTTTATTACACCAAGAAAAGAATTGAAAGATAAAATTAATTTATATATCGATTTGATTCAGAATATAAATGTGAGATAGGTTTTTTCACCATAAAGACACACAAAAAAACACAAAGTTATGCTTTGTGTTTTTTTATGTTTTAAACTAAATTATATTTCTACATTCCCGTTCTAATGGCTTCCACAGGATCTAATTTAGATGCCGAAATAGCGGGCAAAATCCCTGAAATTAATCCTATTAATGCGGCTAATCCAGTTCCTAAAAGGACATTCCCAAAACCTAATACAAATTCAAAATCCAAGACATTGGTTAAAATAATAGAGATTATCCAAACCAAAAACAGTCCAATTAATCCGCCAATTACAGATAAAATAACGGCTTCAAATAGAAATTGGAATAATATAAATCGATTTTTGGCACCCAATGATTTTTGAATTCCTATTAAATTCGTGCGCTCTTTTACGGAAACAAACATAATATTGGCAATTCCAAAACCACCAACCAACAAGGAGAATCCACTTATAATCCATCCTACAAGATTCATTTTAGAAATAATTCCGTCAATTAAGTCAGTGAATCCTGATAAAACATTGATGAAAAAATTATCAATTTCTCCCGTTTTCATTCCTCGATAATTTCTTAATTTTTGGGTAAGTTCCGCTTTATAGGCCTCCATATCAATGCCTTTTTCTGGTTTGATAAGAATTACCGGAGTCATTGCATCATTATTATCGCCATACAACCTTCGTATAAAATTGACAGGCAAATAAACCGAAGTATCATTATTGTCTCCAAACATTCCTGCGCCTTGTTTTTTTAGAACCCCAACAACCGTAAATTTTTGCCCGTACAAACGGACTTTTTTACCAATTGGATCACTGCCTTCAAAAAGTCCTTGTGCAACTTCATATCCCAAAACGACTAAAGCAGCTCCTGAATTGGATTCGGATTCATTGAAAAATCTACCTTCATTAAATTCTAATCCTTGGATGTCAATAAATTCATAGGAAACAGGTACAACATTGACATCACTTACAATATTTGCATCAAATTTTACCGATTGACTTCCCGTGAACATTTGATAACACATTTGGTTTGTGTGGTTTACTGAGCCTTTCAAATATTCGTATTCGTCGTATTTCACATTCGGGAATTGCTCTCTTTTCCATTGTGGGATTTCGGAAGGTCCGAAAGAAAAGCGCATCAAATATATTGTGTTTTTGTCTAAACTGCTTAAATCTTTTTTGATTTTTCTATCCAAAGAATCCACTGCAGCAAGTACCGCAATGATAGAGAAAATACCAATTGTAACTCCTAATAATGAAAGTAAAGTTCGTAATTTGTTGTTTCGCAATGCATTCATAGCAAACCTAAAACTCTCTTTCAGCAACCGAAGATAAACAATCATATCGTGTGTGTTTTTATAGTGTAAAATTCCATATTTTTTTGTCAATAACCTAATGGAACTAATTATAAGTTATAAATTATGAATGCAAATAAATAACAAAAAATTGGAAGAGTAAATTTACAATTAAGTTATTACTTTCTAATATGGAAATTACCGATAAATCTAATAAAAAAACTATTTTTGCACTTTTTAAATCTAACTACACAATGAACACTACAAAAACAATTCAATCTGCCTTAATTTCGGTTTTTTCAAAAGACGGATTAGAGCCAATCGTAAGAAAATTACACGAACAAAATGTAACGCTTTATTCCACTGGAGGAACCGAAGATTTCATAAAAAACTTAGAAATTCCAGTAGTTCCTGTTGAAGATGTAACTTCATATCCATCCATTCTTGGTGGTCGAGTAAAAACATTGCACCCAAAAATTTTCGGTGGAATTTTGAACCGTCAAGACAATGAAAGCGACGTGCAACAAATGGAAGAATTCAATATTCCACAGATTGATTTGGTAATTGTTGACTTATATCCCTTTGAAAAAACGGTTGCCTCGGGAGCTTCTGAAGCTGATAGTATTGAGAAAATTGACATTGGTGGTATTTCGTTAATTCGTGCTGCCGCAAAAAATTTCAAAGACACCGTAATTGTTGCATCGGTAAATGAATACAGCCAACTTTTAGATTTAATTACCAATCAAAATGGCACAACTACATTAGAAGATAGAAAATTATTTGCGACAAAAGCATTCCACGTTTCTTCTCATTATGATGCCGCTATTTTTAATTATTTCAATACAGACGAAACGTATTATAAAGAAAGTATTGCCAACGGTCAAGTGTTGAGATATGGTGAAAATCCGCATCAAAAAGGATATTTCTTTGGAGATTTTGACGCAATGTTTACCAAATTACACGGAAAAGAATTGTCGTATAATAATTTATTAGATGTTGATGCCGCTGTAAATTTGATATTAGAATTTAAGGATGAAACTCCAACATTTGCAATATTAAAACACAATAACGCTTGTGGATTGGCTACAAAAAACACAATGGAAGAAGCCTATTTAGCGGCTTTGGCTTGCGATCCGACTTCTGCTTTTGGTGGCGTTTTAATTGCAAACGGAAAAATTGATGTTGCTACAGCAAATGAAATAAATGCCTTATTTTGCGAAGTGGTAATTGCACCAAGTTATGATGAGGAAGCAATTGCAATTTTAGAACAAAAGAAAAACAGAATTATCTTGGTTCAAAAAGAAGTTGAATTACCAACAAAACAAGTGAGAACTTGCTTGAATGGACTTTTGGTACAAGATAAAAATTATATTACAGATACTAAATCTGATTTAAAAACCGTTACAATTACAGCACCAACTTCTCAAGAAATTGAAGATTTGATATTTGCTTCTAAAATTTGTAAAAACACAAAATCAAACACAATTGTTTTTGCAAAAAACAAAACCTTAATTGCTTCGGGAACAGGTCAAACCTCAAGAGTTGACGCATTGAAACAAGCAATTGAGAAAGCAAATACCTTTGGTTTTGATTTGAATGGAGCCGTAATGGCAAGCGATGCTTTTTTTCCTTTTCCTGATTGTGTGGAAATTGCAAAACACGCTGGAATCACCGCCGTTATTCAACCCGGAGGTTCTATAAAGGACGAATTAAGCATAAATTATTGCAATGAAAATAAAGTTGCAATGGTATTTACAGGAACACGTCATTTTAAACATTAATTTGTTTAACTTTGTACGTAATTTTTTTTAAACATAACTAAACCCTTAAAAGACTTATGGGATTTTTTGATTTCATGACTGAGGATATCGCGATAGACCTTGGTACCGCAAACACATTAATCATTCACAACGGTAAAGTTGTCATTGATTCTCCTTCCATTGTAGCTCGTGATAGAATTTCAGGCAAAATTATTGCTGTCGGAAAAGAAGCCAATTTAATGCAAGGTAAAACACATGAAAATATAAAAACCATTCGTCCTTTAAAAGATGGAGTTATTGCAGATTTTGATGCATCGGAAAAAATGATAAGTATGTTTATCAAAAGTATTCCTGCGTTGAAAAAAAGAATGTTTACTCCCGCACTTCGTATGGTGGTTTGTATTCCTTCTGGAATTACAGAAGTGGAAATGCGCGCCGTTAAAGAATCTTGCGAGAGAGTAAATGGAAAAGAAGTATATTTAATTCACGAACCAATGGCAGCCGCTATCGGAATTGGAATTGATATTATGCAACCTAAAGGAAATATGATTGTTGACATCGGTGGTGGAACAACTGAAATTGCAGTAATTGCACTTGGAGGAATTGTTTGCGACAAATCGGTGAAAATTGCAGGTGATGTTTTCACAAATGACATCGTATATTATATGCGTACGCAACACAACTTATTTGTTGGAGAAAGTACAGCTGAAAAAATAAAAATTGAAATTGGTGCTGCCATAGAAGATTTAGAAACTCCACCAGAAGATTATTCTGTTCAAGGGCGTGATTTATTGACAGGAAAACCAAAACAAGTCGTTGTTTCTTATAGAGAAATCGCAAAAGCATTAGACAAATCGATTCAAAGAATTGAAGATGCAGTAATGGAAACATTATCTCAAACACCCCCAGAATTAGCAGCCGATATTTACAATACAGGTATTTATCTTGCAGGTGGTGGTTCAATGTTGCGCGGTTTGGATAAAAGAATTTCTCAAAAAACAGATTTACCAGTTTATATTGCTGAAGATCCTTTAAGAGCGGTTGTTAGAGGAACTGGAATGGCGTTGAAAGACATTCCAAGATTTAGAAGTATTTTAATAAAATAATACGCATAGTAGATGCAGCAAATATTCAATTTTATATTTAAAAACAGTAATCGCTTGCTGTTTTTGCTGCTTTTGTTAGTTTCGTTAGTCTTAACAATTCAATCGCATTCTTTTCATAGAAGCAAGGTCATTTCATCTGCCAATTTTCTTAGTGGTGGTGTTTATGAACG
>CANIFM010000167.1 GCA_947466955.1 Bacteroidota bacterium | reverse complement strand
TCGGGTCACGGCGATATGGAAACTGCCATACAAACAATGCGTTTGGGAGCTTTTGATTATATTTCAAAACCGCCCGATTTGAATCGATTATTGAATACGGTTCGGAATGCATTGGACAAAAAACAACTCGTAGTTGAAAACAAAATTCTAAAGAAAATTGTCAGTAAAAACTATGAAATGATTGGCGAAAGCGAAGCTATTAATCATATAAAATTAATGGTTGAAAAAGTCGCAAAAACTGAAGCTCGTGTTCTAATTACAGGTCCAAATGGAACAGGAAAAGAATTGGTTGCGCATCAATTGCACGAAAAAAGTGAACGCGCTAATTTTCCATTAATTGAAGTAAATTGTGCTGCAATTCCATCTGAATTAATAGAAAGTGAATTATTCGGACACGTAAAAGGCGCTTTTACATCTGCAATTAAAGACCGAGCAGGAAAATTTGAAGCAGCCGACAAAGGAACTCTATTTTTAGATGAAATTGGTGATATGAGTTTATCGGCGCAAGCGAAAGTTTTACGAGCTTTGCAGGAAAATATGATTACACGCGTTGGTGCCGACAAAGACATCAAAGTTGATGTACGCGTAATTGCTGCGACCAATAAAGATTTAAAAAAGGAAATAGAAGAAGGTCGTTTTAGAGAAGATTTGTACCATCGTTTGGCGGTAATTTTGATAAAAGTACCAGGATTGAACGTAAGAAGAGACGATATTCCCTTGCTTATTGAACATTTCACAGAAAAAATTGCTGCGGAACAAGGAATTGCCCCGAAGATTTTTTCTAAAAAGGCAATTAAATTATTACAAGAATACGATTGGACTGGAAATATTCGGGAATTAAGAAATGTAGTAGAACGCTTAATTATTCTTGGTGGCAATGAAATTTCCGAGACTGATGTGCAATTGTTTGCAAGTAAATAAAATATTATATGATTTGGAGATTTAAAAATTGGAAGTTTCTAATCTTTCAATTTTTAGTTTTTGAATCTTTCAATTATAACAAATGAAATTAAAAAAAATAAACGAAAAATTACAAGAAGCCTTAATTGAAATTGGGTTGACAGAAGCAAATGATTTGCAACAAGAAACATTTTCAACCTTAAAAAGCGGTGCCGATTGCATTGTAATTTCACCAAAAGGAAGCGGAAAATCAACTACAATTGTTTTAAATGTGATTCAACAATTAGTTTGCGAAGGGGAAGAATCGCCACGAGCATTAATAATTGTTGAAGACAAAGCGAAAGTATTGGCAATGGAAGAGCTTTTTGAACAATTAGGAAGTAAAACTGATTTACGTGTTTACGGAATTCACGATAAAGGCGATATGGAATACGATAAAAACTATATTTCTACGGGAATTGATGTTTTAATTGGAACCCCAAACCGACTTGGCGATATGTTTACTACTGCAGGTTATAATGTCAACCGCTTAAAAATGTTTATTCTGGATGATGCGGATGCTATTTTAAAATTGCGTCACGAAACTAAAATTATGCGAATTTCGAATAGTATAACTAGAACGCAACGCTTAATTTTTTCGGAACAACTTACAGAAAGAATTGAAATATTGGCTGAAAAAATGCTGTTGGAACCGTTTTTATTTGAAATAGAAGAAGAGTAATATTTTGAAAAATCAGTAAATTGGGTATAATTATCTTTTTGGTCCCTTTTCCCTGTATTGTTGTAATAATTTTTTGTTAAATGCATCTTCAGCTTTTTTAAGCCTTATGATTTTTACAGGACTTAAAACATTTTTCAAGCTGATAATCAGTTTTTTACGCAATTGAAATAATTCATCTTCAGTAGCTTCCATTTGAGTTAATACCACTAACGCTTCTTTATCTGACATTTTGCTCAAAGTCTCGTCATCCATTTTTTTGATGTAAGAAATGGATTTTTGATGTTTCAAATCAAATTGCTTGGCTTCAAATGAATTATAAATTGGCCAAAATTTTTCAGCTTCAGTTGAAGTTAAGGATAAATTATTTGTAATAAACGCCACTTTTAGGGCATAAATCTGCTCTTTCTTTTCTAACATTTTCTTTCCTTGTGCATAAAAGTTGATGGAAACTAATAACAATAGTATGGTAAAAATATTTTTCGTTTTCATTTTGTTCTGTTTTTATTCGGTTAAATAATTTTCTATTTCACTTGAATTACTAAGTAATTCTTCAATCTTTTTATCGTCTAATTTTAAATCAATTTTAATTTTTTCAATATCTTTCGTGTCTAATAAAGTAACCAAATCGTATTGACTTATTTCAGATTGATTGGTAATATAATTTTCCAAAGTTAGTTTTTCTTCGTTTGATTTTACTGCTATTTTTGTATATAAAGTCACCGATAATGAAATTACTAAAACTGCTGCAACAGAGGATATCCAAGTTTTTCTTTTATAAAAAAGGGTTACGACTTTTGGTTCTGGTTTGTTAATTCTCAATAACACTTTCTCTGAAAAATTCTCAAAGTAATCTTCGGGAATTTTAAATCCAGAATCTATTTTGTGTTTACTATTTATTCTAAAGTCATTCATATTCGTTAGACAATTTTTATTTACTTTGGTTTAATCTTTAATCATAAAGATTTCAATTTTTTTTACTGCATGATGATACGAAGCTTTTAATGCACCTACGGAAGTGCCCAAAATCGTTGACATTTGTTCATATTTTATTTCTTCAAAGTAGCGCATTTTAAATACTAATTGTTGCTTTTCAGGCAAATTAACTATTGCTTTTTGTAGTTTTATTTGAATTGCATCACCGTCAAAATGGGAATCTGCTTCTAAGTTTTCTACGATTTTAGCTTGAACAAATTCACTTGTTGTTCCGTTTTGTTTGGCTTTTTTATTTAAAAATGTAATGGCTTCATTTGTTGCAATTCGATACATCCAGGAAAACAATTTACTTTCACCTTTAAAGTTTTTCAGGTTTTGAAAGACTTTTACGAAAGTATTCTGCAATACATCATCCGTATCATCGTGATTCAAAACGATATTACGAATATGATTGTATAATGGTCTTTGATACTCTAACAAGAGCTTTTGAAACGCCTCATTTTGCGTCTTTGGATTTAGTAAATTTTGTATAAATTCCTTTTCTTCCAAAAAATGTATTTAAAGATTAGAATCCAAAAAAGACAAAAGGTTTAATTTAGGTTGAAAAAACTATTGCTGTGGAATAATTTCAGATGCTTCTATATTTTCATCAATACTTTTGATAGCAGGCACTTTACTGATATAATTTGACTGAATTGAGATGTAAATTGTAGTTTCCCATTTGGAAGGTCTTTTGATTTCGCCCGAACCTTTTGTAAATATTTCCAGTATAGGAATCGACTTATTTTGAATTTGTTTGTCTTTCAAAAGATAATCCGTTGCTTTTTCCCAAGCTACATCTCGATGTGAATAATCACCAATTAATGTTGTTTTAAACGCTGAAAAAGCTTCCAATTCCGCGCAACTAATATCACTTCCAGAGCTTGTAAATATTCTATTTTTTATTGGAACACAAACTGACACATTCGTAATTCCTTTTTGAACATCATAAGAATTGTATATTACAAATGGTTTTCCATTTAATTTCAAGTTGTTTTCTTTAGAAAAAGTAATTAAATTAGGAATTATAATATTCAAATTATAATTTAATTTTGAAATCTTACAATTAATAGTTTGATGCAAATAAAAAGTACTTTTTTTGATTACAATTCCATTTGGTTTTATTGAAAAAGTATTCAATTCATAATCCAAACTTCGGTCTAAATTATCTAGGCTTTTTTTAATTCTATCTCCTAATATTTTTTCAATTCCGCCATTTAAAAAGGCATAAATTTTAAACATAAATGGCATTTCTCCCTTTGTATCGTAAGTAACTTTTGTACCGCCAATAGTGTCTTTAATTGACCAATTGGATTCTGAAATCGCATCGTTGAAATCTGTTTTTTGTGAAATACTATCATTTTCTTTTACAAAAGTAGTAGTTGTTTTTCCAATACCGTCAAATCCTGTCCAATAATAATGACTTCCAATTCCTGAAGTTTTTTTTGAATATATTAATTTTATTGTCGAGTTGTCTTTTTCCCAAACATACCAATTTTGCCAGTTTTTATAATCGTTAATATAATTGAATACGGCTGATTTTGGCGAATTAATTACTATAGATTTCTTTATTTTAAAATTGCTTTTTTGGGTCGCAATAAAAACACTTCCACCAACGGATAGAAGCACAATAAGTAAAAAGATATATTTTAAAATCTTCATAATTAATTTATTTTGAATGTAATATGAGTTTTTTAGTGTTTAAAAAATAGTTTTATTACAAATAATAAAGCTATAAAAATTAAAAAACCAATCAATATTTTATAACTTCCTTTATATACTTTTTGATGAACGAGAATATCCTTTTTATATGAATAAGTTATTGCTATTACAAATGAGATAAAAAATAAACCTGCGAAAATTAATTGACCCTTACTAAACATATATTAATATTTTATACAAAAATACTAATTTTGTATTCAAAACTTGCTATTTTGCACTATCATTTAACATGTAAATACTATGATTAAACAACTTAATGCCGTCAAGGAATTTCATACTGCCTTTGAAATAGGATATAGCGAAAGTCCAAAATCTGATTTGGGAGATTCAAAAAACGTCCTTCGCTTCAATTTAATGAAAGAGGAAAATGAAGAATATTTGGAAGCTGTTCAAAACAATGATTTAATTGAAATTGCCGATGCACTTGGAGATATGCTTTATATTTTGTGTGGAACCATTATTGAACACGGTTTGCAACACAAAATTGAAGCTGTTTTTGATGAAATACAACGCAGTAATATGAGCAAATTAGATGCCGATGGAAAGCCGATTTATCGTGAAGATGGAAAAGTGATGAAAGGGCCAAATTATTTCAAACCTGATTTCTCAAAAATTATTTAAAGAATTTTTATAAAAACAACAACCCCTTAATTTAGTAGAAGTCTAATAAATTATTGGGTTGCTGTATTTAAAATAAAATAATTATACTTTAACTGTCCATCCAAAAGTGTCTTCTGCAAGTTTGTATTGAATTGAAGTTAATTTGTCTTTTAGTTCTAATGCAATTGAATTTTCAATTACTGGCAATTCATAATAAGTATCTTGGTATGAAAAACCTTTAATTATAGTAACAACAGCGGCAGTTCCAGCTCCGAATATTTCTTTTAGAGAACCGTTTTTTGCAGCTTCTACGATTTCTGAAACTAACACAGGACGAATATTTAAATCAATTCCATCTCTCTCTGCTATCGAAATAAGACTTTTTCTTGTCACACCATCAAGAATTCTTTCACTTGTTGGTGCTGTATATATGGTGTCGTTAATTCTAAAAAAAACATTCATTGTTCCTGATTCTTCTAACATTGTATGTGTAGCATCGTCAGTCCAAATAACTTGTTGAAATCCTTTTTCGTTGGCTAATTTAGTTGGGTAAAATTGTGCGGAATAGTTACCTGCCGCTTTTGCAGCACCAATTCCTCCGTTTGCAGCACGACTAAAATGTTCGGCAACAATAACTTTTACATCTCCAGAATAGTATGATTTTGCTGGTGAAAGTAAAATCATAAAACGGTATTCATTAGAAGGTGATGCAATTACACCAGTTCCAGTTGCAATCGTAAATGGACGAATATAAAGGGTATTTCCTAATCCTTTTTTTATCCAATCTCTTTCTAAGTCGATTAATTGCGTTAAACCTCCCATGAAGACTTCTTCAGGAACTTCTGGCATCGCCATTCTAACTGCGGATTTATTGAATCTATTAAAATTTTCTTCAGGGCGAAACAACCAAGCTTCATTGTTTTCATCTTTGTAAGCTTTCATTCCTTCAAAAATAGCTTGTCCGTAATGAAAAACTTTTGACGATGGATCCATTAAAAATGGTGCGTAAGGAACTATT
>CANIFM010000166.1 GCA_947466955.1 Bacteroidota bacterium | reverse complement strand
TATGATACAAATAACATTAAAAAATAGCAAATCATTTCTTTTAGCACTCTTGTTATTGTCTGTATTTATTGGAAACAATGCAAATGCACAAGTAGAAAAAAAGAATGCGAGCCTTTCTGTTCAATACACAAAAATTTCAAAAGTGTATTCGTTTTTGACCATTTCTGCAAAGTATAAAAATGAAAAAGGCTTTCAACCTTGTGGAAATTTAAACGTTACTTTCTATAAAATAGATACAACTGGAACTATTGATCCGATTAAGATTGGAGCCCTAAAAACGCACGCTGATGGAAAAGTTAAATTCATTATTCCTCAAAAATTTATTGGAAAAGCAGCATCATTTTCAGTGAAATTAGAGAATGATAAAACCTTTGAAGACAATGAAGAAAACGTTTCAATTACCGACATCAATTTGGTAGCATCAATTGAAAAAACGGATAGTATTTACACTATAAAAGCACAATTACTTTCTGCCGATAACAAACCAATTGCTGATGAATCATTAAAAGTTGGATTGAAACGTTTGTTTGGAAATCTTGGAGTTGGAGAAGATGAAAGTTACACAACGGATGAAAATGGAGCTATTGAAGTTCCAATTGAAAAAGGACTTACTGGGTTAGACGGAAAATTGAACTTTCAAGTAGTTGTTTATGAAAGTGATAAATACGGAACCGTAATTACCGATGTGAATGCTAATTTCGGTGTTCCAATAGTTGATAAATCAAGTTTCAATGAAAGAACCATGTGGTCTCCACCAACAAAAACGCCTTTATTCTTACTGATAATTCCTAATGTTATTTTAGTCGGAATTTGGTCAATATTAACTCTTTTGCTTTTTAACCTTTTTAAAATTTATAAATCTAAAAATTAATTACCCATGAAAAATTTAAAATTATTTACAATTATCGGATTAACATCTTTTTTATTATTGTCTTTTACCGTTTTAGTTCAATCTAAAATATGGGAAGTTCCTGCGAAATACAAATCCATGAAAAACCCTACGGATGCAAGTGACAAGGATAATATGGTCGAAGGAAAAGCTTTATTTGCAAAGCAATGTTCTTCATGTCACGGAAAAAAAGGACTTGGTGACGGTTCTAAAGCTGAAGAACTAAAAGGGGATTTAGGTGATTTTTCTACCGCAGCAACTCAAAAACAAACTGATGGGGAATTGTTCTACAAAATCACAGAAGGAAGAGAAGATATGCCTTCTTTCAAGAAAAAAATACCTAACGAAGAAGACAGATGGTTGGTTGTTAATTTTGTAAGATCTCTAAAAAAATAAAATTATTTTGAGATTGTTTTAAAAATAAAATGCGGTAAAATTAAGTTTTTACCGCATTTTTAATTTGAATTAAATAGGAATTATTTCTTACTCCATTCTATAATATTGTCTTCGTTCATTTTTACATAATCATTGTTTTTAGCGGCTTTGGCTGCTGCCAATGACATTCTTGCTGTTTCAATAGCTCCTTTTTTATCACCTAATTTTGCTTGAATTAACGATTTTAATTTGGTGTACCAATAGGGATTTTCTTTATTCAATTCCAATGCTTTGTTCACATAAGTCAATGCTTTTGTCAAATCTCCATTCGATTGAAAATAAAACTGTGCTGCAGAAAAATAATCTCCTCCAGAAGGTCCAGCCAATACTTTATCAATACTTGCCATTGCCATTTTTTGAGTAGGAACTTCAAATTTTAATGAAACTAAAGTCTTTTCCCAAGACAAATTTAAAATGGCAAAATTGTTGTCTAAATTATTAATATCAATGGTGAAAGATTCTATGTTTCTATTCAACATTTCAGGATCTACAGTCGCTCGCAAAGCAACATCTGACTCATTCCAAACTTCTGGATTTCCCCAATTATCAGTTTTAGAATAAAAGATTATTTCCCAGCTTTCCACTTTTGGCAAAGTATATAAAGCATATTTTCCTTTCTTTAAAGTTTTTCCATCAATGACAACATCCTCACTAAAATTAATTGTAGTATTAGAGTTGGCTCCAGTTCTCCAAACTTTTCCAAAAGGAACTAAATCGCCAAAAATATTTCTACCTTTAACTCCTGGTCTTGAATATTCAATTTCTACATCTGTCAAACCAACTATTTGATTTAGAGTAGCTTTAGGACTTGGTTGTGGCGTTGTAACCTGTGCTTGAGAACCAAAAGAACTCAAAATAATTGCTAATGCAAGAAGTATTTTTTTCATAATTTCTAATATTTTCACCAAATTTACAACTTCAAAGCAGTAAAAATGTTAATTATTCCTTAATTTCAATTTAAACTGTTTAACATTTCGATTTAAAGGATAAACAATCGTACTTTTGCAAAAATTATTATTATGAAAATATATACCTATCACGCAAAACAAAACTTACCAATTACTCTTGATGAAGCGTGGGAATTTTTATCAAATCCGAAAAATTTAAAAGTCATAACTCCTGATTATATGGGATTTATAACACTTTCTGGTGACGACAGACCAATGTTTGCAGGTCAAATAATTCAATATATAGTAACACCCGTTTTAGGAATTCCAACTAAATGGGTAACAGAAATAACCCACGTAGTTGACAAAAAATATTTCGTTGACGAACAACGTTTCGGTCCATATTCGCTTTGGCATCACAAACATTTCATCAAAGAAATTCCTGGCGGAGTAGAAATGGAAGACATTATTGATTATAAAATTCCAATGGGAATTCTCGGGCAAATGGTTCATCCAATTTTAGTTAAACCCAAATTAAATGAAATATTTGAATACCGAAGAACAAAATTAATCGAGCTATTTGGTGAATTTAAAACTCTTTAAAAATGAATATATTTTGGTTTAGACGTGATTTAAGAGTCGATGACAACAAGGGATTCTTTGAAGCTTTGAATAGTAATTCTGAAGTTTTACCGATATTTATTTTTGATAAAAAAATATTAGATGAACTTCCAAAAGACGATGCACGTATTAGTTTCATTCACGAGCGTTTAGACTTTATTGATACCGAACTACAAAAATTCGGGAAGAATTTGGCTGTTTTTTATGGTGAACCAATGACCGTTATAGAAAAATTAATCTCGGAAAATAAAGTTGAAACACTCTTTACCAATCACGATTATGAACCGTATGCTAAAAAACGTGACGAAGCAATCACTACTTTATTAGCTTCAAAAAACATCGAGTTTAAAACTTTTAAAGACCAAGTTATTTTTGAAAAAAGTGAAGTTATAAAAGACGATCAAACTCCGTATGTAGTTTTTACGCCTTTTTCAAAAAAATGGAAAGCATTGTTCCAAACCACAAAAGTTGAACACTTTGAATCCGAAAAATTACTCAATAATGTTGTGTATCACTCCTACCCTTTTTTGAGTTTGAACGACATCGGTTTTGAGCAATCCAAAATTAAAATTTCTCATTTTGATACTTCCGAAAAATTGATTCAGAATTATGAAGATACACGTAATTTTCCTGCTCTTGCTGGAACTTCAATGATTGGAACGCATTTACGTTTTGGCGCTGTCAGCATTCGGAAAATAGTTGAAAAAGCAGCCTCGCAAGAACGTGAAACATTTCTAAATGAATTGATTTGGAGAGAATTTTTTATGCAAATACTTTGGCATTTCCCACATACCAATACCAGAAGTTTCCGACCAAAATATGACGCTATAAAATGGAATAACAACGAAACTGAATTCAAAAAGTGGTGCGAAGGCAAAACTGGTTATCCCTTTGTAGATGCAGGAATGCGAGAATTAAATGCCACGGGACACATGCACAATCGAGTAAGAATGGTGGTTGCCAGTTTTTTATGCAAGCATTTATTAATCGATTGGCGTTGGGGCGAAACTTATTTTGCAACAAAATTATTGGATTACGAGCAATCTAGTAATGTTGGAAATTGGCAATGGGCAGCTGGAAGTGGCGTTGACGCAGCTCCTTATTTCAGAATTTTCAATCCAACAGAGCAAGTCAAAAAGTTTGATAAAGATTTAATTTACATTAAAAAATGGGTTCCTGAATTGCAAGATTTCAATTATCCACAACCCATTGTTGACCATAAATTTGCTCGTGAAAGATGTCTTAGAGTATTTAAAGAGGCAGTTGGTTAAAATAATTTCAATCTTGAAATTGCACTAAAATCCAACTCATCAAAGTGGTTTATAACCGTATCTGCTTTTGATAAATCCTGAAGTTTAGAATGAATACTGTTGTAACCAACACAGTATATTCCTGATGCTTTTGCTGCCAAAACGCCGTTAGTACTGTCTTCAATTACAATACAATTTTCCTTTGGTGCTATTGATAAAGAAGCGGCAAATTCAAAAATTGCAGGATGTGGTTTGGATTTAGGGAAATCTTCTCCGCTGACAATATGAGTGAAATAAGGATGCAATCCAAAACGTCGAAAAACACGGTCAATAGTAACTTTTGAAGCCGACGAAGCCAATATCAACTGCATTCCGTTTTGGTGTAAATCTTTAATTAACTTTTCGACTCCTTCTAATAATTCCAAATCCTCTTTGTGATCAAAAGCATCATTAAAAATAGTTCTTTTTCGCAAAATCAATTCTTCAACATCATCCTCTAAATTGAAAATTGCTTTCACTCTTTGGAATACATTTCGGGTTGAATTCCCTGTAAATGAAGTGAATATTTCTTCAGTAACTTCAATGTTTAGCTCCGAAAAATGTTGAAAATAAGCATATCTATGAACGGGTTCTGTGTCAACAATTACACCATCCATATCGAAAATTACTGTGTGTATCATTAAGGTGTTAGGTATTAGGTTTAAGGTATTAGATTTTGTAAACTTTTAAAAAAAAAATTATTCCTTTTTTAGCAAATATCGAATCACGGTTTCAGCAGCGTATAAACCAAATAATCCTGGCATATAACTGTTTGTTCCATAAAATGATTTCTTATAGTTGGATCCATCTGTCATTTTCAAACTTGCGTCGTCTTGTATTTCTGAAGAAAAAACAACTTTCAATTTATCAATTTTTACTTCTTTCAAACGTCTTCTTATTGTTTGCGCCAAAAAACAATTTACGGTATTTGTAATATCAGCCACTTTTACTTTGGAAGCTTCCATTTTCCCGCCTGCACCCATACTGGAAATTATTTTTACTCTTTTTCGCTTAGCCCCAATAATCAAATTCAGTTTCGGTGTTACGCTATCGATACAATCCAACACATAATCAAATTCATCGGTTACAATTTCAAAAGCCCGTTCTGGGGAAAGAAATTCTTGAATACGTGTTAGTTTTAATTCAGGATTAATATCCATCAAACGATCTCCAACAACGGTAATTTTAGCTTGACCAACTGTTGAATGTAAAGCAGGTAACTGTCTGTTAATGTTTGTAATATCCACAACATCGCCATCAACAATTGTCATTGTCCCTACTCCTGCTCTCGCTAAAAATTCGGCTGCAAAAGAACCCACGCCTCCTAATCCAACAACCAAAATAGTTGCGTTTTGCAACTTACTTAATCCATCTGCTTTGAACAATAATTCTGCTCGTTCGGTCCATTCTGCCATTATATTTTCTTTAGTTTATTTCCTTGAAGCGTTGCTTCTATTATGTTTTTTTGCCACAGATTTCAAAGATTCTCACTGATTTTTATCTGTGAAATTTGTGATAATCTGTGTTTAATTAAACCAACAATTGCAAAGCTTCATTTTTTCGCCACGAATTATACTAATTTTCACTAATTTTTTATAATTAATTCGTGTAATTCGTGGATAGCCTTTTTTTTGCAGATTTCAAAGATACTCACAATTTTTTGTCTGTGAAATTTGTGATAATCTGTGTTTAATTTTGCCATCAACTGCTTTACTTTTTTTTGCCACGAATTTCATGAATTTTCAGTGATTTTTTTTAATTAATTCGTGTTAATTCGTGTAATTCGTGGCTGCTTTTATTTAAAAACAGCATCAAAATTAGCATTGATAATTGCCGTCATTTCATCCAATTCTA
>CANIFM010000165.1 GCA_947466955.1 Bacteroidota bacterium | reverse complement strand
TTTAAATCCGATGTAATAACAGTATCATCTAAAGCAACTATTACCGCTGGTCAAAGCATTGACGTTAGGTGGAATACAACTTTAGGAACGCTTTCATTAGTGAATAGATCATTGACACTTATGAAAATTCAATAGCAATAAATGATTTTTTAGTTGCATTATTAATTTAACCTATTTTAAAAAGCTACATCTCGAATTACAATAACTACAAATGGAATACTTATCACGAGTATCTCTTGTAAAAAAAAAATGACTATATCTAAACAATTCGTTTCGGCACTGTTTATCTTTTTGCCATTATTTGCTTTAGCACAAATAGGAATTGGAACCAATAATCCAGACCCCAGTTCCATTTTGCATTTGTCATCCACATCAAAGGGAATTCTTTCGCCTAGAATGACTACTCAAAATAGGGATGAAATAAACAATCCAGATCAAGGACTATTAATTTATAATACATCGACTTCTAATTATAATTTCTACGATGGCAGTTGGAATGATTTTTCTACACAGTACAAAACCGTCGGAGTATTAGGAGATGTTTCAACCAATTCAAATACAGCCGTTGTTGTAGAAGGAATGAATTTAGTTCCTTCAGCTGGGACTTATTCTGTAATGTTTAATAGTCAGTTTAAGAAACAGGTATTCAATACTTTTTCAACAGAGCAAGCTTTGATTGATTTAAATACGGTTTATGAAACAGTATATAATTATTCATTGCCAAACATTTTACATTCAAATACTTTTGGAAATAGCGAAATTTTATTTTCAGGAATTCAAACTTTCCCCTCTCAAGCTTTCGCAAATGGAACTCTGACTTTAGATGGTCAAAATATCCCAGATTCTAAATTTATTTTTAAAATAGGAGCAGGGCTCACTATTGAAGCGGGATTTACTATTGTTTTAATAAATGGTGCAAAGGCAAGCGATGTTTTTTGGATAGCTGAAAGTACTATTGAAATTGGAGCAGGAGCTTCTTTGAAAGGAACTTTTATTTCTCATGGAAGCACAATAAATGTTAGTGCAGGAACAACGCTTCAAGGAAGATTGTTTTCTACATCTGGTGCAATAAACCTAAATACTTCATCGGTAACAGTTCCAACTACAGTTTCCACAATTGATTTAGGGGTGTTGTCTAATTTAGCATTTTTTACTGGTAATGGTGCGATTATTAATACTGGTATTTCTTCCGTAAATGGAAATATCGCCACTAATTCGGGCTCAATTTCGGGGTTGAATTCTACCTCTAATAGTATTTTATATCTGCCGTCGAATATAATTCCAATTCTAATTTCTGATGCTGTTGCTTCTTTCGGTATCTATCAAAATGGAGTTTTAATTGAAAATTCGGTACGAGTTAATAAAAGCAACGGAAATCAAATTCAACTTTCATTACAAACAATTGCAACTGTTTTAGATGGAGAAACTATTGATGTTAGATGGAAATGTGATAATGATGGAAACGTAATTAAAATGGGAAAAAGAACGCTTACTTTAATCAAAGTGAAATAATAATAAGAAAAGTAACAAATATGAAAAATATATTTCTATTGATTTTATTAATTTCCTCAAGTTTTATTGCTGGACAAATAGGTTTAGGAACCAATAACCCAAAGGCATCTTCAATTTTAGACATTGCCTCTTCAACCAAAGGATTGCTGTCCCCAAGAATGACTTCGCTTCAAAGAGATTCCATTGAAAATCCTGCTGAAGGTTTGCTTATATACAATACTTCTACAGCCTCATTTAATTATTTTGATATCGTTTGGAAAGACTTTTCAACTGCATATAAAGCGGTAAGTGCTTTGGGAGCTGTTACTACAAATTCAATTTTGCCTACAATTATAAATGAAATGGCAATTTCGCCACCAGCAGGAACCTATTTGGTTGAGTTTAATGGTCAATATAGTAATTTTATTACTTCTACTTATACTGAAATTACTTCTACAGTTTTAAAAGATGATTTGCGTTCAATTATTCAACAATTGGATGCCTTTCCTATCACAATTAGCAATCATTTGGGAGGTTTTGGAAATGCAAATATTCCAAATGGAGAAATTATTTATCCAGGCGTTTATTTTATTGGAGAAGCAGTAGGAATAAATAACATTCTTACTTTAGATGGTCAAGGAGATGTCAATTCAAAATTTATTATTAAATCTGCGGGTGCTATTAATTCTGGAATAGGCGCAGTAATTCAATTAATTAATGGTGCTTCGGCAAACAATGTTTTTTGGGTAGCAAATGGCGCAATGAGCATTGGTGCGAATAATAGTATGAAAGGGAATTTAGTTTCTGTAGCTGGAGCAGTTGCGGTAGGAATTGATTCTAATCTTGAAGGCAGAATGTTATCTACTGGGGGGTATATGAATTGCGGAAGCGGTTCGGTTTATTTGCCATCAGGCCCTTCTTTTATTAATTTTGGAATATTAACTACTTTTGAAATTTTCACAGGTGCCGGAGGAATGGGAATTGTAGGTGCACCCACCACTCGTACTACAATTACAGGCAATGTTGCATCTGCAGATTGTGCTGCCTATGTAAATTTTGGAACTCCACCACCTAGTGCACCACTTACATTAATTGGAAAAATGTTTTACCCTTGTAACTTAAGCGTACTAACTGTTAATTCAGGATTTATTGACGACAGTCTTGCAACTTTTAGCATTTATAAAAATGGAATTGAAATATTGAATTCGAATAGTGTTTTAGTTAGTTCTGTTAAATCCGAAATAGTCACTTTACAGTCAATTACAACTGTTAATGGTTCTGAAACGATTGACATTAGATGGAAAACAGCAGCGGGAAACGCATTGTCAATTAAGAATAGAATAATGACATTAACTAAAGTTCGATAAATAGCAACCTAATAACTTATTAGAATATGAAAAATATAAAAACATTTTTTCTTCTCCTTTTTCTTCTAAATACATATTTGATGGAATCACAAGTTGGTTTTGGAACAAATACGCCCAATTCAACTTCAATAATAGATTTAAAATCGATTAACAAAGGAATACTTGCTCCAAGAATGACTTCGCTTCAAAGGGATTCCATTGAAAATCCTGCAGAAGGGTTGCTTATCTATAATACAAGTAAAAAAGGATTCAATTATTATGATACCAACTGGCAAGATTTTTCTACAAATGTTTTTAGCAAAAATGGTACAGGCGATATAATAACTTCGTCAAACAGTAGTGAAGTTATTCCTGAAATGACTATTTCTCCTCCAGAAGGCACCTATTTAGTTGATTTTAACACACAAATAATTAATAATAGTATTCCAAGTGATGTTGTCGATTCCAGTCAATTATTAATGGATTTGACTTCTGCAAAAAATCAATTGAATACTGTTGCAACCACCAATTCAAACCATAGCTTTAATTTTGGGAATGGAGAAACGCTTGTTCCAGGAAAGTACGTTGTAGATAGTGCAATTGCTGTAGCAGGTACATTAACATTTAATGCAGGTGGAAATCCAAATGCATTATTTATTATTAATGCAAAAGGAGCAATAAATACTTATGCTGGAACCAGAATCATTTTAGCAGGAGGAGCACTTCCTCAAAATATATTTTGGTTGGCTGAGGGTGTAATTGGAATTGGATTAGGAGGAATTATAAAAGGTATTTTAATTTCTAATGGTTTTGCAATTGCGGTAGGGAATTCAACAATATTAGATGGAAGAATATTCACAACTAATGGTGCAATTGCTTTTGGAACAGGAACCGTTTCAATAACTCCAAATTCTGCTTTTATTCAGTTTGGCTCCTTATCAACGTTTGTGCTTTTTACTGGGGCAGGACCAATTAACAATACAGGGGCATCTACTTACAATGGAAATATATGTGCGATAGGAGGTAATACGGATAGTATTTTAGCAGGCGGATCAACAATAAATGGTACGCTTTTCATGTCTGAAGCTACTACTAGTTCCTTATCAGATTTTACTTTAGCTACTTTTGGAATATATCAAAATGGGGTATTAATCCCAAACTCTACCCGAACAATCACCTGTAGTTCAAATTACGCAAACCTGTCTTTGAAAACAATTGCCAATATAGCATTGGGACAAGAAGTTGATGTAAGATGGAGTGTGAATTATGGCAATTTAGTTATTGGGAATAGAATGCTAACTTTGAAAAAAGTGCAATAACTGGTTTTCTATTTAGAAAGAGAAAATGATTTGTTTTTTAATCTAAATTAGATGTGAAAACGGTAAAATACAAATAGCATTTTATGTGTCTTTTACTTTGAATTTTAACATAAAATTTCGCTTTGTTTTTATTAAAAACAAGTTTCAAAAACACGAAAACACAAAAAGTTACCGTTTATGAACGTATATGCCCACTTATTACTTGGCGCTTCGGTTTGTGGTTTTTTAGATTTACTTTTGTGGTAAATTAGAGTACCCATTTTATATTCATTTCTTTAAGAGTTCTCTAGTATTTAAGATGTAAATAAAATGTGTTTAATTTATTTTACAACACATTGTTTTAATACGTTTAATTAATACCCATAATACCCATAAATATGAAAAACAATTCAAGTTTTTTTCTGTTGCTTTTAATCTTATGCTCTGGAATTTCTTTCGGACAAATGGGATTAGGTACAACTTCGCCTGCTACAACAGCTGTATTAGATTTATCGTCCTCTTCAAAAGGATTACTTACTCCTAGAATGACAACTTTGCAAAGAAATGCTATTGCATCGCCTGCAATAGGTTTGATAGTTTATAATACGGACGAAGCTACATTAAACACATACAATGGAAGTACACTGGGTTGGCAAGATTTTACCGCTAGATATAAAACAATTACTTCCAATTCAGATACTACTACAGCTTTAACTACGGATGTATTGGCTTCAGAAATGACAAT
Source organism: Bacteroidota bacterium (assembly GCA_947466955.1). Lineage (GTDB taxonomy): Bacteria > Bacteroidota > Bacteroidia > Flavobacteriales > Flavobacteriaceae > Flavobacterium. The sequence goes on along the minus strand of CANIFM010000165.1, from coordinate 1,193 downwards.
TAGCCCCCCAGAAGGGAATTATATGGTAAGTTTTAATGGTCAATATAAAAATAATCCATTAACAACAGTTACTGAAGTTATTACTCCCAATACAAATTCTATAAATACAGCAAATTGTTTCCCAGTTCTTACTAGAATTATTGCTGATTTAGATGCAATTGCAATTAATGATGCTAATTTCCCTGCCACAATAGGTACTTTGGCTGGTCAAACGATTTATCCAGGTAAATATTATGTTCCTGCAGCATTGGCTTTAACCGAAAACATCACTTTAGACGCTAATGGAAATCCAGATGCTTTATTTATTTTTCAAGCTAATGGCGCAATTAATTCAAGCGTGTGGACAACGATTACTTTAGCTGGAGGTGCCAAAGCATGTAATGTTTTCTGGGTGGCATTAGGGGGAATAGGTATTGGTGCGGATTGTATTATTAAAGGGAATTTGATAGCTAGAACCGCTGCAATTGCAGTAGGATTTCGTTCTACACTAGAGGGAAGAATGTTCTCTGGTGGAGGCGCAATTGCTTTTGGTCCAGGAACTGCTAGTGTTCCAGTAGGAACATCGGCTATAGATTTAGGAATTTTAAAAGAATTTGTAATTTATACGCATGCTGGTGGATTAGGAAATGTAATTTCTGGTGCAAATACAACAGGAATTTACAATGGTTATATTTTATCTGATGCAGGAGCAGCCACAGGTTTTGAAACAGCCACTTTACAATATCCTATAATTCCTGCTGGTGGTGTAGTTTCATTACCAGATGGAACCTCAACCACAACGTATGTTTATAACCAAGTTGAAAACACCGCTTTGGGTATCGCTAATTTCAGTATTTATAGTAATGGAACTTTACAATCAAGTTCAACCAAAACGGTTCCTAGTAGTTCAGCAATTGCAGAGGTCTCAATAAGAGGAATAGTTTCTGTTTCAAATGGTCAATCGGTACAAATACGTTGGAATTCCACTGCTGAGACTTTGCTTATGAAAAACAGAACATTAACTTTAGTTAGGGTTCAATAAATACATGATTATCAATATAATAAAAAAATAAAATGAATAATTACAAATTTATTTTCACCTCGCTTTTTTTTATTTTTACAGGAATAAGTAATGCTCAAGTTGGAATAGGAAACTCAACCCCTGCAGTTTCCTCGGTACTGGATATTACTTCTACTAGTAAAGGGTTTCTTGC
>CANIFM010000164.1 GCA_947466955.1 Bacteroidota bacterium | reverse complement strand
GTGCTATTTGTGTTGATTTGTGCCATTTGGGTCGGAAAGTGTCATTTGGTAGGGGGGAGGCTTTTTTATTCTGTTTTATTGGCTAAAATTTGTTTCGAAATCAAGGGAAGATGTTGCAACAGGATGTTGATTTTGAGATTTTTATTTGAATTATTAATATTAAATTTTAGGAATTATGGCAAGACAGAAAGGCATAATTAAATTAAAAGGTACTATCGGGGATATTACTTTTTACAAAACCCAAGATGGACATTTGGCAAGAGAAAAAGGCGGTATTGATGCCAGCCGTATTGCGAGTGATCCTGCGTTTCAAAGAACTCGGGAGAATGGTTCTGAGTTTGGAAGAGCTGGAAAGGCTGGGAAGATTTTAAGAACTTCTTTGAGAGCATTGCTTATCAATTCAGCGGATGGTAGAATGGTGAGCCGATTGACTCAAAAAATGGTTAAAGTTATCCAAGCGGACACGGTAAGCGTGAGAGGAATGCGAAATGTGATTGATGGCGAAGCGGAATTGCTTCAAGGATTTGAATTTAATATTCGTGGGAAATTGGGGACCAGTTTATTTGCTCCTTTTGTGGGAACGATTGACCGTGTTGCAGGTACAATTACTGTGGATATTGCTCCATTTATTCCTGCTAATATGATTGCAGCTCCAACAGGAACTACGCATTTCAAAATAATTTCTGCTGGTTCAGAAGTGGATTTTGAAGCGGAAACTTTTGTTGAAGCACATTCAGAAACAGCGATTCTTCCTTGGGATAATGTTGAAACAGTAGCCATTTCGCAAGAAAATGCGGTGACTGCTGCAAGTACAAAACCATTGTTTTTGGCATTGGGAGTTGAGTTTTACCAAGAGGTAAATGGGCAAATGTATCCGTTGAAAAATGGTGCTTTCAACCCATTGGCGTTGGTGACTGTTAGCGGATTGTAGTATGGTTTTAGTGTTGAATAGGATTTATTTTCCTGATGGAACGCAAGGGATTTTAGAATGGAACGGCACGCTGATTTGTTATACCATCGAATTGCCCTGGTTGGGAAACCAACGGCGAATTTCTTGTATTCCTGAAGGAGAATATTTTTTGCAGCTGCGGTTTAGTCCAAAATTCAAATGGCACTTTCTATTGATGGATGTTCCGGGAAGAGATTTGATACTCATACACCCGGCAAATGATGCCAAATTGGAATTATTGGGTTGCATTGCGCCTGTAACGGTTCACACTGGAATTGGAAAAGGAAGTGCCTCACGAAAGGCATTAGCAAGGCTAAAAGCTTTGACAAAAAAGGCTTTTGAGCAAAATGAAGAAGTGATTTTAAAAATACAATTAAAAAAAGAAGTGCTATGAATATAGTAGATCGCGCGATAGCGCCCACACCGAAATTTTTTAGGATTTTGCGAAGTATAGGATTGGTTTTGTTGGCCATAAGCGGAACGATTATTGCCGCTCCTGTTGCGTTGCCTGTTGCACTTGTGAGTGTTGCTGGATATGTTGCGGTTGCAGGTGGTGTGATTTCGGCGGTTAGTCAATTGACAAGCCCCCTAACCCCCGAAGGGGGAATAAAGGAAGAAGAGAACCTCAACAAAGCTCGTGATGGAAACTAATATTTCCCTTAGAACTGGAACTGCAGCTGGAACTTTATTGAGCATTTTGCCTAATTTATTTTCCGAAGATGTATTAAAAACCATTATCTTAGCAGCTCTTGGAGCAACGGTAAGTTTTACGGTTTCGCTCTTGTTGAAATGGTTTATGAAATTTAAAAATAAATAGTTCGGTTTTGGCTTGGTAACCTTTTACGAATTATTATTAGAAAGCCTAGTTGAAAAGATTAGGCTTTTTTTGTGGGTTGAGGTTTGGTAGATAGGATACTGTTACAGCTTCTGAAAAGAATTCTTATCATAATAACCAAACTAAGTTAAGAAAATAAAAGTTCCCGAAATCGAAAAGTTAACAAAGATAATAATTAGCTGTTATTAGCTAAGCATATAATTATACAAGATTATCTCTAACAGATTGATATAATTGCTTTAAATGTTCGTTTGACATATCGAGTATTGGCTCATACATAAATGAATTTAAATGAATATTTTCTGGTGTCATTAAATTAACTTGCTCTAATAGTTCAATATTTGCAGTTTCTCTTGAAAAATCAGTTTTAAATCTTTGGATTAAAGCAAATGTTTGATTAGTTGTGATGGTATTCCAAAATGGATTATCATTTATTTTTACAACCATAAAATTTTCTGCTTTGAGTCTAATCGCAATTGCTAATACAATTTTGTTTTCTAAATCAATGTTTTGATTTACTGTGCCTAAAATTGTGTCAGCTGAACTATAAATGAGATCAATAACATAATTACCAGGAGAAGCCAAGCTTAGAGCAGCTTTATCGATTAGAATAGTTTTGAGATTTGTCTCTAAATCTGCAATTGTAATTGTGTTTGTATCAGCTTTAAAATGCAATAAAGAAGTAAGTTTGGAAAATGTATCTTCGTGTCCAGAATATTCAGCAATGTTTCTAACAAAAGGAATTGACGCAATAAGCATTTCATTATTTGTATGTAAATGTTTTTTCCAATAACTAAAAGGATTGTTTTGATATCTTTCTATAACCAAACTAATTCCAGTTGTTGTTCTTATTGTATTAAGTTTATTTTTTCTATCCATATTTAATCGGCTACTAACTGTGCGATGAAAGTCAAAATTATGTGTCAAAATTATTTGATAAAAAAGTGGTTCTTCTGAAATTTCTTTCAAGTATTCAATGATTGCGTACTTATTTTTGTAATCAAATGAATCTGCAATGTCATCAACAATAAATATTGTTTCTTGGTTGGCATTTTTTCTAGCTCTAACTTCAAATATTATATTCAAAATATATAAAGCTCTTTTTTCTCCTTGGCTTAAAACTTTCATTAATTCAGATTCGTCTATATTCTTTTCTTGGTGAAATGCATCATCATCGGAAAATATAAAATTCAGGTTTGGCCTTTCACTTTTTAAAATGACATCATCTTGATTTCGCATTTCTAATTTAAAAGGAACAGAAAAACGTTTATTAAAAATATCAATAACCTCTTTCCAATCTGTAGCTTCTGCTTTTGCTTGCATTATGATAGCTTCAATTTCATCTCGACCTTTTTTATATTCCTCTAATAAATTAATGAATAATACTTTTTGCTCAATCAAATATGAATACCAAATATCCTTTCTAAATTTCTCTAAATCGTTTAACTCAGGTAGAATTTCTTTATTGTCAAAAAGGTATTCTCTGAAATCTCTTAATTGTACATTTGAAAGTTTACTGTCAATTTCATTGAACTTTTTTTGAATATCGGCATCGCTCAAAACTGTTTCCATTTCTTTGGAAATTATATCTTGTAAATCTAATTCGCTGGTAATAATGTCATTACTAGTTCCATTGAATAAGTTTACAGAATGTTTAGCTTCAAAAAAACCGTTGGATTTCAAATTCTTTTGAATTTCAGAAACATTGGAATGGTTAAAACCTTTTTTAAGGTATTTTGAAGATTCAATAAGAGTATTATATCTTTCGATGTACTGTTTTATTTGCTTTTTAAAGTCTTTTGTATTTAGGAAAGCAACTACTTTTTCATCAAATATTTTATTATAAATTATTGAGGAAAACTTATGATTCTCATTTTCAGTTATAAAACCTTCAAGATTTAATAAAATATCAAAGAATGATTTATTGCCAAATACTATTGATAATTCTTCTTCTATAGGATTTCCGCGACTTGTTAATCCAGATAATTGTTTAAGCTTTAAAATTAAATTGCTTTTTTCCTTGTCAATTGCTTCTAAAATTTCTTCATATCTATCTTTAAGTTCTTTATTTACAAGTAGGGTAGAAAGTTTATCAGATTTGTATTTCTCAAGATAGGGTTCAATAACGAATACTTTTTCTGCAGGAATATCAACACCCGATTCGTTTTTTATTTCGCGCAAAGTTATTCTTTCGGGAAAAATAATATCGATTGTAGTTTTATTATCACTGTAATCTTTACAAGTTTTTGCAAATGAAGTTTTCATTGTTCCATTAGGAGCATAAACTGAAAAAACTTTTTTTACAGAGAAGTCAAAATCGTGGGAAAGACTTTTTATTCCATAACAATTGTCAAATTTAATTTTTAGTGTTGTAATCATTTTTTTGTTTGGTTGTTATTACCGAAATTTCTAACAGTTTTGCGTGTAACTTATTTATAAATTTTACAAAAATTCAAATATACTCTCAATTACGGTTAGATTATTGAACGTTTGTTTGGTATTATATTTTTTCAAATGTAGTCTATTAAACTGGTTGTTTGAGATTTATTATTTCTTGCAATATCTCTGTAAAATTACTCTTCGCATTTCGTTGATGAGTTGGATGTTTTTTTGGAATTGGGTTTCTTGTAGTTCCAGCAACCTCAGCGCTTTTACTTGGGTTTTGTGCAGCTCGTGTTCCTGGAGTACTTCGGCTACTTTTGAAATAAATTCTTTTTTGAATTCCTTGATTCTTAGAAATGGAATGACCGAACCACAAAGGGATTGGTGCCAGAAGTGTGCTTTCCAAAGGCTATAAGCGAGCCAGTAGATAGTTTCGGCATCTTCGGGGTTGGCGAAGTTTATTACAAAACTGTTGGTAAAAGGTTCTTTTTGAGGTTTTCCGCTGTTCATCCCTTTGTTGAGAATGAAGATCTGATTTCCTTTGTAGGTTGTTTTTGGCTGGTGGGTTTTGATGATGAAGCTCGGCATATAGTTTTTTTTAGAGGTTTTACTTTATATATTCGGTACTCATTAGGCGCAAGAAAAGTCCGAAATCTCGGGTTTCGTTGAGGTGGTTTAGGAGCTTTGTGGCTTCTTCTCTGGGCATTTGGAATTGGTAGAGGAAGGAATCCCCACCTTTTATGAGTTTGTCTTTTTGGATGCTATATATATAGTCAAAAATGTAATCTCCGCCCTCGATATTGTAGAAAATTGGTGCTGTCATAATTGGATTTTTAATGAATTTCAAACCTTACAAATAATTTTTTTTTCGAAATCAAATTTTTAAAAAATGATATTTAATAATGAAAAAGAAAGCCATCTGAAAAAATCAAATTCAAATAAGGAAAGTAAAAAATTGAAAATACACTCTTGAAAAGAAAGGTTTCGGTAAAAAAGTATATCAATTAAAAAAAAAAGGGTTCAAATGCGACAGCTTTTGAAGGCTTTTTTCACTGCAAGGATTTACTTTTTTCTTCCTCCGAAACCTATTCTTTTCAGAGGAAGATTTTATATTTTTAGGCGTGCCGGTACTTTTGTTTTGAATTTGATTTTTAGATTCGCGAAACTTTTTATTTATTTCTCGAAAAACCAATAATTCCAAAAAAAGAAAACGTTGTTTCGTGTATGATTTTGAATTGGACTTATGGCAGCACGATTTAATTCCAATAAAGGTGGTTTTGAGGATATTGTTTTTATTTTGCAACGGCAGCACGATTGATTCCAATACCCGTCCTTTTTGCGAAATGGAGGAACCTGCAGGAGGACATCAGGCGGGAAAATACCGACCCAGCAGTGCTTTGGTTTGCGAGTTAAAAATTCAGCATCAAACAATATAGGTATTTTTGGCTCGCAAGCCTTAGCAATGGTAGGACTCGGATTTATCGGCTGGTGGCTGTATGCAGGTTCTGGAATGTAGCTGTTATTAGTTATGTTCACGCACTCCTCAGCTGCTGGGCGGAAGCAACACAACTAGGTACGGCGGTACGCCGAGCTAAAAAGGCTGAAGCCCAGCAGCTGCACTTTAAATATTATATCAGCCGCAACCCCACAACGCTTAGGCTGGTAGCTGAAGAGTAAAACGAAAAAGGGAAATTTGTAGTTTAGAAAAAAAGTGTTGCGAAAAAGGTAGCTCTACCAGCCTTAGCGGTGTGTGGGATTGCTGCGTTCCTGTTAAAAGTGCCTTCTTACCACTTGCGTGAACAGAACTAATAATGTTTTTTTGCTTTTTAGCAAAATGAAAATTTAGATGTCGTCCCCTTTGGGACGACATACCGAGTGTTGTTGGCAGCAGCGAGAGCAAGGGTTTGGGAATTTGGAAATAACAGTCCGCGATAGTGGCTGTTTTTTAAATTCCAAACTGTTGCTGGGTTC
>CANIFM010000163.1 GCA_947466955.1 Bacteroidota bacterium | reverse complement strand
TCCTAGTGTTGTTGGAATAAGATATAATTTACCCAAAAGTGATGTTGGTTTCATAAATTCAAAGTGTAATTATAGAAATAATAAATTTTAGTAGAGAATATATAATTTACGAGTACTTTTCAATTAGTTTTTTCGATATGACTTCACAAGTTTCATCAAGCATTTCATAAACTAATTCAAATCCGTTTTCCAAACCAAAATAGGGATCGGGAACATCTCTATTTTCATTTGGAAATAACTCATTTAGAATTAATGCCACTTTGTTTTTTTGGATATCGTTTTTGGATAATGCAACAACATCAGAATAATTACTTCCGTCCATTACATATATATAATCAAAAGTATCAAAGTCTGCGGATACAATTTGACGGCATTTTTGATTTGAAATATCTAAACCATTTTTTCTAGAAATCGATATTGAGCGTAAATCAGGTTGATTTCCAACATGCCAATTTCCAGTTCCGCAAGAATCTACAAGAAAAGTGTTTTCAGGAAGTTTTGAAGTCATTATTCCCTCCGCTATTGGCGAACGGCAAATATTTCCTAAACAAACCATCAAAATTTTTACGGACATTTAAAGCGATAATTTTTTATGAATATCTTCCATATATTTCTTAAACTGCTTGTCTGTTGCAACTAAATTATCAACAGTTTTGCAAGCGTGTAAAACTGTAGCGTGATCGCGATCTCCAATTTGAGATCCGATATTCGCTAAAGAAGCTTTTGTGAATTTTTTTGCAAAAAACATAGCCAGTTGTCTTGCTTGAACCACATGACGTTTTCTGGTTTTAGATTGCAAAGTCTCCAAATCCAATTGAAAATAATCGGAAACTGTCTTTTGTATGTAATCAATAGAAACTTCTCGTTTTACATTTTTTACAAATTTCTCAACAACATGTTTTGCTAAATCTAAGGTAACTTCTTTTTTGTTGAATGAAGATTGTGCAATTAATGAAATTATCGCACCTTCTAATTCTCTAACATTTGATTTTATATTTCTAGCTACATATTCTATAATTTCATCTGGAATTTCTACACCATCTCTATATAATATATTTTTCAATATCGAAATTCTTGTTTCGTAATCTGGCTGGTGCAATTCTGCAGAAAGCCCCCATTTGAAACGAGATAATAAGCGTTGTTCAATATCTTGCATGTCAACTGGCGCTTTGTCCGAAGTCAAAATTACCTGTTTTCCATTTTGGTGTAAATAGTTGAAGATATGAAAAAACACATCTTGAGTCCCTGTTTTTCCTGAAAGGAATTGTACATCATCAATAATTAATACATCAATTAATTGATAAAAATGAATAAAATCATTTCTGTTATTTTTCTTTACAGAATCGATATATTGTTGTGTGAAAATTTCTGCAGAAATATATAATACCGTTTTTTCAGGATATTTATCTTTGATTTCAACACCAATTGCGTGGGCTAAATGTGTTTTACCCATTCCAACACCACCAAAAATCAATAATGGATTAAATGACGTTCCCCCTGGTTTATTAGCCACAGCCATACCTGCAGAACGAGCAAGTCTATTGGAATCTCCTTCTAAAAAGTTATCAAAACTATAATTTGCATTTAACTGCGATTCTATTTTTAAGTTTCTAATGCCAGGTATTACAAATGGATTTTTTAATTCTGGATTTAAGTTTTTAAATGGTGCATCCACTTCTTGAGTTTTCATAGGGCTTCTATGAGCACTTGGCAATTGTTCCATAAATGGTTGTTTGTTGCCATAAGTGTTCTCCATTTTAATTTTATAGAGTAACTTTGCGTTTTTCCCAAGTTCTTTGGTTAGTGCAACTTTTAATAATTTCACATAGTGTTCTTCTAGCCATTCGTAGAAAAATTTACTCGGAACTTGTATATACAGAGCATTATCAGTTAATTCTACTGATTTAATTGGTTCAAACCAAGTCTTAAAAGCTTGGTCTTGAATATTGTCTTTGATAAATAACAGACAATTTTCCCAGACTGATTGCGCAGTTTTGCTCATAGTTATAGAAAAGTTAAAGTTTTTAAAATGGTTTCCAAAAAAAACGGATAAGGGATTTGTTTTTTCGGATTACAAATATGTGATAATAAATCGTTAAAAAAAAATTATTATTGATTAATTTTTTTAAAATTTTTGTCGTATGAGAATTGTCTTAATTTTTATAATATAACTAAATAAATAAAATGCATAAACATCAAATTCAAGTTCGCGTTCGTTATTCAGAAACAGACCAAATGGGAGTCGTTTATCACGGTAATTATATCCCATATTTTGAAATAGGTAGAGTGGAATGGTTAAGAAACAAAGGAGTTTCTTATAAAATAATGGAAGAAAGTGGTGTCGCACTGCCTATTGTTTCTATGAATATCAATTATAAAAAACCTGCCCGTTATGATGAATTATTAACGGTAACTACGGCTTTTAAAAGTCAAACTTCGGTAAAAGTTGAATTTGATTGCGAAATTCATAATGAGAAAAATGAATTGTTAACAACTGCTCATTTTATCTTGGTTTTTGTAGATTTATTAACAGGAAAACCGATCCAACCGCCACACTATATCAAAGAAATTTTAAGGTAGGCTAACAATTCACAATGAAATCATAATTTTGTTAGGGAAACTCCAAATAATGATTCAAAAATGTCGGATATTTCTTCTGCATTTTTTTTTCGTGTGGAAATTTCAATTTCACAATTCAATTCCATTTTTTGAGAAATTACATTTAGTTTTTTTTCTTTGATAATTCGCATTACTTTGTTTATGTTTTTATAATCAAAAGTAATTTTGAAGCTAACATCAATTGTTTTTTCAATGATTGATGCAGCTTCTAAAGCCATTTGTGCTGTTGTTTTATAAGCAGTTATCAAACCTCCAACACCTAATTTTGTTCCTCCAAAAAAGCGAACAACTACAATTAAAATATTGGTAAGTTCAAAAGATTGTATTTGTCCGTAAATCGGCATTCCAGCACTATTACTAGGTTCGCCATCGTCATTTGCTCGAAATTCTATTTTTTCTGTCCCAATTTGATAGGCATAACAAAAATGAACAGCTCCAAAATGCTGTTTTTTCAAAAGCTCTAAATGCGTTTTTATTTCTTCTTGGGAACTTACCGGAAAGGCATATCCGAAAAATTTACTGCTTTTTTCTTTAAATAAAACTTCTTCGGAAGGATTTGCAATGGTTTTATACGTGTCTTTTAATTCCAATTGCTTTCTAAATTATTTTATTGGCAAATAAATCAATAACATCTTCTTCGCCTTTTTGCAAATGCCAAACTTGAAGCCCTAATTTTTCAGCACTTTCAATGTTTTGAAGATTATCATCTACGAATAAAGTGTTTTTTGGTAACAAATTATGTTCTTTGATTACAAATTCAAAAATGGCTGAATCTGGTTTTCGCATTCCTAATTCAAATGAAAAATATACTTTTTCAAAACATTGATAAAAATCTCTGTAAAATGAAATCCCGGCTTTGTGTTGGAACCGTTCGATGTGAATGGAATCTGTATTGCTTAACAAATAAAGTTTGTGCTTTTTAGCTATCATTTGAAGAAATTCAAGCCGATACAAAGGAAAGTCTAATAATACTGCATTCCAAGCTTCTCGAATTTCGTGAATTGATGCGTTGGGAATGTAGTTTTGAAACCCAAGTATGAATTCCGTTTCTGAAATGTTACCTTTTTCAAAGTCTAAATTCAAGGCGTCCAAATTTGAATTCCATTCTTTTAAACCCAATTTTTTCAACGCCAAAGGTGTTGCTTCTTTATCAAGGTTGATAAAAACATCACCAAAATCAAAAATAATAGTATCAATCATAGTTTCGAAAGATTAAAAGTGTATCGTTTTTGATAGTCTTTTTTGTACTACTTTTCACATTTAGAATTGGTGCTTTTGTTCCATTTCCTAAATAATCGTCTCCATGAAAAACTCTTGCTTCATCCCAAAGATTGGAATCTATAAAGGATTGAATCGTATGTCTTCCGCCTTCAATAATTACCGATTGTATTTGATTTTCATATAAAATAGTGACTATTTGTTCGGTACTATTTTTATTAAAATCAATTTTTATATATTTTATATTTGCAACTTCAGATTGAATTTCTAAACTTGAAAATATAATTGTTTGTGCTTGATTATCAAAGATATGACTTTCTTTTGATATTTTATTATTTCTATCGATAACTATTCGAATTGGATTTTTTCCAACCCAATCTCGAACAGTTAAAGTTGGATTGTCGTCAATAACGGTTTGCGTTCCCACAAGAATTGCTTGTTCTTCACTCCTCCATTTATGAACCAATTGACGAGAAAATTCATTCGTAATCCAAACGGGTTTTTGTTCTGATTTAATTTTGGGACTAATAAATCCATCATTACTTTCAGCCCATTTTAAAATTATAAACGGACGCTTTTTTTGATGAAATGTAAAAAAACGTTTGTTCAGTTCGTTGCATTCGTCTTCAAGAATTCCCACGGTAACATTTATCCCTGCGTCAAGTAATTTTTTAACGCCAGTTCCCGCCACTTTGCTATTTGGATCAATAGTTCCAATAACAACATTTGGGATTTTATATTTTACAATTAAATCTGCACAAGGAGGTGTTTTTCCAAAATGACTGCACGGTTCCAAACTTACATAAATGGTAGCGTTTTTCAATAAATCTTTATTTTTCACTGAATTTATTGCAACTACTTCAGCGTGAGCTTCGCCAGATTTTTTGTGCCATCCTTCGCCAATAATTTTATTTTCATATACAATAACACAACCCACAAGCGGATTTGGATAGGTAGTTCCTAAACCATTTTTGGCTAATTCGATGCACCGTTTTATATATTTTTCTTGTACCTTCACGCCACAAAAATACGATTTTAAAGTAATATGGAAAGCATCATAATTAGAGAAATACAAAAGAAGGATAACGTTGAAATTGCCGCAATTGTAAGAAATGTTTTAATGGAAATGGGCGCACCAAAAATAGGTACTGCTTATGCCGATCCGTATTTAGATTCCTTATTTGAAGTTTATGCTGTTCCAAAAGCCATTTATTTTGTAGTTGAAAATAACGGTAAAATTATTGGTGGTGCTGGTGTAAAACAATTGGATAATTCTGATGAAAACATCTGTGAACTTCAAAAAATGTATTTTCTTCCCGAAGCTCGTGGACTTGGTTTAGGAATAAAACTTATGAATCTTTGCCTTGAAAAAGCTACGGAATTTGGTTTTGATGGTTGTTACATTGAAACGATGACGTATATGGAAGCTGCACAAAAATTATATCGAAAATCAGGATTTGAATATTTAGAACAACAAATTGGGAATACTGGTCACAATTCTTGTGAAGTTTGGATGCTTAAAAAGCTTTAAATAGTTATGAAAATAAAAGAATATAAAACCAAATTTATAGCAGAATTATTGCCTTTTTATGATGAAATGGAAGCAGAAAGTTTCTTCTATTTGATTCTTGAAAACCAACGCCAATTGCGAAGAATTGATTTGGCTTTGAATATTGATTTGGTATTTTCAAAGGAAGAAATTCTGATTTGGGATGCTATTTTAGAAAAGTTACAACTTGAAATTCCAATTCAATATATATTAGGTACAACTCATTTTTATGGTTTAGAATTTAATGTCAATGAAAACGTATTAATTCCAAGACCTGAAACCGAAGAATTAGTGGAATGGATTATTTACTCTGCTTTAAATATGCCAAAATTCAAAAATTTAAAGATATTGGATATTGGAACAGGAAGCGGTTGCATCGCAATTTCATTGGCAAAAAACATTCCTAACGCCCAAGTTTCTGCAATTGATATTTCCGATAAAGCATTGGCTACAGCCAAAGAAAATGCGGATTTAAATAAAGTAAATATTACTTTTATTCAAAGAAATATTTTGGAAACTACTGATTTAGAGCAACAATTCGACATCATTGTTTCGAATCCGCCGTATGTCCGTAATTTAGAAAAAGCTGAAATAAAAAATAACGTTTTGGCGAACGAACCTCATATAGCACTATTTGTGGAAGACAACGATGCCTTAATTTTTTATAGAAAAATCGCTGAATTGGCAACCAAAAATCTATCTCCCGAAGGAAAATTATTCTTCGAAATCAATCAATATCTTGGAAAAGAAACGGTTGAATT
>CANIFM010000162.1 GCA_947466955.1 Bacteroidota bacterium | reverse complement strand
TTATTTGGAAAGCCAGGTGCTGGAAAAGGAACTCAAGCAGAATTTTTAAAAGAAAAATACCATTTAACGCATCTTTCAACTGGTGATATTTTTAGATTCAATATTCAGAATAATACAGATTTAGGCAAATTAGCGAAAAGCTATATGGATAATGGGGATTTAGTTCCAGATGAGGTTACCATTAAAATGTTGCAAGATACGGTAGAAAAAAATCCAGACACGAAAGGATTTTTATTTGATGGTTTTCCAAGAACTTTGACTCAAGCAGAAGCATTGGATACTTTTTTGGCAACAAAAAATTGGGATGTTACCGCTACAATTGCATTGGAAGCAGATGATGAAATTCTAATTCAACGGTTATTAGAAAGAGGAAAAACAAGCGGAAGAGTTGACGATCAAGACGAAGACAAAATTAGAAATCGGTACCAAGAATACAATGAAAAAACAGCTCCTTTGATGGAATATTATAGCACTCAAAACAAGTTTTATCCTGTCAATGGTATTGGTTCTATTCAGGAAATCACGGAACGATTGAGTTCAGTAATTGAACAGTTGTAAATTTATTTACAATATTAAAAACCAAATAAATACAAATTGGAAATACTAATAATACTTTTTTTAATATTACTTAACGGTATTTTTTCGATGTCTGAAATTGCTTTGATTTCGGCAAGAAAAAACCGATTGGAAAGTGCTGCAAAAAAAGGAAATCAAAGCGCACAAGCAGCTCTTGATTTAGCCAATTCTCCAAACAAATTTCTTTCAACGGTTCAAATTGGAATTACTTTAATAGGAATTTTGACAGGTATTTTTAGTGGTGCAAAAATCACAGATGATGTTCAACTTTTCATTACTGGATTCGATATTTTAAAACCTTATGCAAATTCAATTGCAGTAGGAATTGTAGTGGTTATATTGACGTTTTTCTCTTTAGTATTGGGTGAATTATTACCCAAAAGAATTGGGCTAAACCATCCTGAAGCCATCGCAAAAGCCGTTGCAATTCCGATGAAAATGATCTCAATTGTAACCGCACCATTCATTTGGTTGCTTACAATTTCAACGGAATTTTTATTAAAAATATTAATGATTAAGCCTTCTGCCGACGGAAAAGTTACAGAGGAAGAAATCAAAGCAATTATAAAAGAAGGTACCGAAGGCGGAGAAGTTCAGGAAATTGAGCAAGATATTGTGGAACGTGTTTTTCACATTGGCGACCGAAAAGTAAATTCGCTAATGACACACCGACAATCGGTAGTTTTTTTGCCATTAGCATCAAATAGAGAGCAAGTTAAAGAATTTATGCTAAAGGAATTACATTCTGTATATCCTGTTTATGGCGAAAATTATGATGACATTGTTGGAGTTGTAAATCTGAAAAACATCTTTTCAAATATAGACAATGAAGCTTTCAATTTAGAAAAAATAATGACCGATGCGCCTTTCATTATGGAGCAAACATCGGCGTATAAAGCATTAGAAAATTTCAAAAAAAGTGGTGTTCATTATGCATTTGTTTCTGATGAATACGGGATTTTTCAAGGAATAATTACATTGAATGATATTTTGGAAGCACTTGTTGGCGATGCAGCCGATTTCAATAATGATGATTATCAATTAATCGAAAGAGAAGACGGGACTTGGCTTGTTGATGGGCATTATTCATTACACGATTTTCTAACGTATTTTGAGTTGGACGAATTGATAAATGATTACGAAGTTACTACGTTAAGCGGTTTGATAATGACCGAATTATCTCGAATTCCAAAGCAAGGGGAAAAGTTAATTTGGCAGAAATATGAGCTTGAAGTAATCGATATGGATGGCGTGAGGATTGATAAAGTAATGGTGAAAGCCGTAAAATAATAGTGCTCAGATTGCAGTTTTTAGAGTTCAGTAAATAACTGAATACTAAAAAACGGAACACTGAACACTGAATACTAAAAATAATGACTGAAGGAAATTTCGTAGATTACGTAAAAATATATGTTTCCTCTGGAAAAGGCGGAAAAGGTTCAACGCATTTACACAGAGAAAAATTTATTGAAAAAGGTGGTCCTGATGGTGGTGATGGTGGTCGCGGTGGACACGTGTATCTTGTTGGAAACAAAAGTCTTTGGACATTATTTCATCTAAAATTTGCAAGACACGTAAAAGCAGGACACGGTGGCGATGGTGGTGGCGATAGAAGTACCGGTGCCGACGGCGATGATAAATTTATAGAAGTGCCCTTGGGAACAGTAGTTCGCGACAAAGAAACCAATGAAATATTATTCGAAATTACCGAACACGGAGAGCGCAGAATTATTGCTCTTGGTGGAAAAGGTGGTTTAGGAAACTGGCATTTTAGAAGTTCAACCAATCAAACACCAAGATATTCTCAGCCCGGTTTGCCTTCCACAGAAGTGGATATGATTTTGGAATTGAAAGTCCTTGCCGATGTTGGTTTAGTAGGTTTTCCAAATGCTGGGAAATCGACGTTGCTTTCTGTGTTGACTTCTGCGAAACCAAAAATTGCCGATTATCCGTTTACAACCTTAAAACCAAATCTTGGAATTGTTGCATATCGTGATTTTCAATCGTTTGTAATTGCCGATATTCCTGGTATTATTGAAGGTGCCGCCGAAGGAAAAGGGCTTGGTCATTACTTTTTACGACACATCGAAAGAAATTCCACGTTGCTGTTTTTAGTTCCCGTTGACACCCCAAATATCAAAGATGAATATGATATTTTGGTGAATGAATTGACAAAATACAACCCTGAAATGTTGGATAAAGAACGCATTGTTGTGATTTCAAAATGCGATATGTTGGACGACGAACTCAAATCAGAATTGAAAACCCAGTTGGATAAAGATTTCGCAGGAACGCCTTATCTGTTCATTTCATCCGTTGCGCAACAAGGGCTTTCGGAGTTGAAAGACAAATTATGGAGTATGCTAAATATGGAAGACGACGTTCCTGAAAACAGTCATAATTTATAGAATTATCTCTAATATAAAATTTAAAGCCGTCAATTGATGGCTTTTTTTATTTGGGCGTGCCCTCGTTTAGAACATTTCTGGTAATTACGTCATTTGTTCTAAACTCGGTCGGGCATTCCGCTGCAAGTCCTCGTCAAGTTCCGCTTCGCTACACTTGTCTGTGGGCTTTTCGCTGCAATCCCTCACGCGGGGGAATGGATAAAATATTCCTGTAAATCCTAAATTTTAAAGTTTTTAAACGAAAACATAATGCTATAAAATAAACTAAGCCAAAACCCATTAAGCATTAAACGCAATTAACAAATAAAGTCATCAATTAATAATTTACAAGTGTTTTTATTATACATTAGCCAAATATATACCCTAGCATTTATGTACAAAGTCAAATGGAATTGGATGCTTGATGTTGCTTTATAGCTAATGCTAAGCGTTTTATAAAAATTAAATAAAAACAAAAATGAACATAAACATTTCTCCAATTATTCAAGCATCCGAATTGCTGAAATTATATAAATCTGAAAATATAATTATTTTTGACGTCAGTAATGGAAAAAATGCAAAATTAAATTATAATGCAAAACATTTAGAAGGTGCGTTTTTTGTAGATTTAAATACGCAACTAGCTGAAATTAAACAGGATTTGTCAAATGGCGGAAGACATCCATTACCAGATATTGGAAATTTTGCACAAATATTATCAACTCTCGGAATTTCTACAAAAAGTCATATAATAATTTACGATGACAAAAATGGTTCAAATGCATCAGCTAGATTTTGGTGGATGTTGAAATCTATTGGTCACGAAAAAGTTCAAGTCCTAAATGGTGGAATTCAAGAA
The DNA here is from genome assembly GCA_947466955.1 of Bacteroidota bacterium. GTDB lineage: Bacteria > Bacteroidota > Bacteroidia > Flavobacteriales > Flavobacteriaceae > Flavobacterium. The sequence continues at coordinate 2,451 of CANIFM010000162.1, read as the reverse complement.
GCTGAAAAGAACAATTTCCCAATAAGTTCAAAAATAGAAACAAGTTACAAAACTGAATTATATGAATTTGATAATTGGAAATTACAAATTGCCAAAATTGAAGAAGTTGAAAAAATCTCACAAACTGAAAATTATATTGTAATTGATGCTCGTGATGTTGAACGTTATAATGGTATAAACGAACAAATTGATTTAATTGCTGGTCATATTCCAGGAGCAATTAATATTCCTTTTACAGAAAATTTAGATGAAAATGGGTTGTTTTTATCTCCTAACTTACTAAAACAAAAGTATGAAAAAATATTTGGAAATGTTAAAACAGAAAATATAATTGTTCATTGTGGTTCTGGAGTTACAGCTTGTCATACACTTTTAGCAATCGCATATGCCGAATTGAAAATTCCAAAACTATATGTAGGTTCGTGGAGTGAATGGAGTAGAAATAATAAAACAATTGCAACGAAAACCGAAAATAAATAAAAGTAATTGTTTAACCACTCAGACAAGTTCCAGATAATTCTTCAACAAGGGCTTTCGGAGTTGAAAGACAAATTATGGAGTATGCTAAATATGGAAGACGACGTTCCTGAAAACAGTCATAATTTATAGAATATATTGTAATTAAAAAGCCATCAATGATGGCTTTTTTTGTGACCTCGGCAGGGTTCGAACCTGCAACCATCAGAGCCGAAATCTGATATTCTATCCAGTTGAACTACGAGGCCATTATTTTAGATTGTAAGATTTTACTAAACCAACAATTTCTTTACAATTGTAGAAATGGTTTTTCCTTCAGCGGTTCCGCCTAATTGTGCAGCGGCTAATCCCATAACTTTTCCCATTGATGCAATTCCTGATGCACCAGTTTCGGCAATTATTTTTGCAATTATAGCTTCTACTTCTGCTTCGCTTAATTGTGCTGGCAAGAATTTTTCAATTACTGCAATTTGTGCTAATTCTGGTTCTGCCAAATCCAAACGGTTTTGTTCTGTGAAGATTTTAGCACTGTCTTTTCTTGTTTTTACCAATCTTTGCAACAATTTGATTTCGTCTTCTTCAGAGATTTCTTCCTTGCTTCCCGTAGCCGTTTGTGCTAACAAAATTTCAGATTTTATGGCGCGAAGTGCTTCCAATGCAATCGTATCTTTTGCTCTCATTGCGGTTTTAATATCGTCCATTAATCTTGCTGATAAACTCATATCTTGTTTTGTTAATTTGGTTATTCGGTTATTTGTTGAATCGTTGAATCGCTATTATGAAAACGGATCTGTTTTGCCCCAGATGGAAGTGGAAAGCTTTTTTTGAGAAAATGGATTTTTTCTTGAGCTTAAAAAGCGACTTTAGAAGCTCTTTTAAGATCTTAGAAAAAAGCATTTTCGAGAAAAAACTTGCAACGTACAGCTGGATTAAGGCCCTGCAAATTTATAGAATTAATATTGAATTTACAACTGAATTTAATCCTGTTCTGATAAAAAGAAATGGGCAGCTTTGAAACAAAAAATAACCCGTAAATCAATTTGACTTTCGGGCTACATTCTTATTAATTTGTTTTTGTTTAATCCACGTTATCGTGCAAAAATGAATTATTGGATCTCAATTGGTTGTCATTATTACTATCAGTTCCCAATGAAATTCGAGAATTTGTATTGCTGTTTAAAGGGTTTGAAAGGTCAACTCCCGATCTTTTGTAAGCCGGCTCTTTTTCATATTCCTCCACTCGTGATGGATTGTTGTGAAATTTATAGTTGAAATCTTTCAATTTTCTTCTTCTTTCATCGGCAATAATTTTAGACGATTCTTCGATTGACATTTCCATTGGGGAAATTTCATCTGAAAACGGGTTATTATTGACAATGAAATCAACTTGTTTTACTGTGATATTCAATTCCGCAGCAATTGGCTCTTCGATTATCGCAGCAACAGGTTTAGAATTTGACAATTCTTTTTCGATATCCATATACTCTTCAAGAGAATATTTGATGATGCCGCTTTCGTTCAATTCGGTCATTGGAACGAACTCCACAGGCTCATTTACTTGGATATTTTTAGTTTCATCTGTCAGTTGAAAAAGGAAATGCTCTTCTTTTGGTGCTTCTGTTTTAGCAATTGGCAAATCGAATGAAAAGGTAATTTGCTCCTCTTCAACAGCAATTGCTTGTGGCGCAACAACTTCAATTTCTTTAACTTCTGGGGCAGAAAAATAATATTCTGCATCCAATTCTGGTGCTACAATTTCGAAAGTAACTTCAAGGTTTTTTATGAATTCTGATGTTGGAACCAAGTCCATTTCGAATGTTGGAACTTCAACTTCAGGTGCTTCAAAAACTTCCATTGGCGCTTCCGCAACCACATCAATTTCTACTTCATCTTCTAATAATTCAAAGATAATTTTTTCTTCTTTTTGAGGAATTACATCCTCAAATGCTAAAAAATCGAATCCTGGAATTGCTT
>CANIFM010000161.1 GCA_947466955.1 Bacteroidota bacterium | reverse complement strand
ATTTAGACAAAATCAAAATAAGCTATTTATTTAGTGTTTAAAAACTCAAAATAGTTCATTGATTTTCAAATTACAATTACAGTTTTTACTTTTATAAAAAATAAGAAAATGATACAAGTATCAGATACAGCAAGTAAAAAAATCGTCGATATGATGAAAGACGATGGTTTTGATGCAGCAATAGATTTCGTTCGTGTGGGCGTAAAAAGTGGTGGTTGCTCAGGTTTGTCTTATGAATTAAAATTTGACAAACAAATTGGCGAAACCGATAAAGTTTTTGAAGTTAACAATGTGAAAATTGCAGTCGAAAAAAAATCGTTCTTGTATTTAGCAGGAACTATTTTAGAATTTTCAGGAGGTTTAAACGGAAAAGGATTTGTTTTTAATAATCCAAATGCAAGTAGAACTTGTGGTTGTGGGGAATCATTTTCTCTATAAGCCCCCTAACCCCCAAAGGGGGAATTCTCAACATTCTCAATAATATAAATATATAAATTAATTCCTATTTACCCCTAATAGGAGTTCCCCCATAGGGGGTTAGGGGGCTAATATGTCAAAATATACAGAAGACCACTTACGAGTTGAGCTCGAAAGCAAAGAATACGAATACGGATTTTACACTGATTTAGAATCGGAAACGTTTCCTATTGGCTTAAATGAAGACATTGTCCGTGCCATTTCCCACAAAAAAGAAGAGCCACAATGGATGACCGATTGGCGTATTGAAGCTTTTCGTGCTTGGCAACAAATGATTGAGCCTGAATGGGCAAATGTTCATTATACAAAACCAGATTTTCAAGCGATATCTTATTATTCGGCACCAAAAGCGGTAGATCCTAATAAAACTTTAGACGATGTAGATCCTGAACTTTTAGAGATGTACAAAAAGTTAGGGATTTCTGTCGATGAACAAAAAATGATGAATAATGTGGCAATGGATATTGTGGTTGATTCCGTTTCGGTGGCAACAACTTTCAAGAAAACATTGGGCGAAAAAGGAATCATTTTTATGAGTATTTCCGAAGCAATTAAGGAACATCCTGAATTGGTTCGTAAATATCTTGGAACAGTTGTTCCGCAAAAAGACAACTTTTACGCCGCGTTAAATTCAGCTGTTTTCTCGGATGGTTCGTTTTGTTATATTCCAAAAGGCGTTCGTTGTCCAATGGAACTTTCAACTTATTTCCGTATCAATCAAGCAGGAACAGGACAATTCGAAAGAACATTATTAATTGCTGACGAAGGAAGTTATGTAAGTTATTTAGAAGGTTGCACCGCTCCAAGTCGTGATGAAAATCAATTGCACGCCGCTGTTGTTGAACTTATTGCCATGGACGACGCCGAAATAAAATATTCGACCGTTCAAAACTGGTATCCTGGAAACAAAGAAGGAAAAGGGGGCGTTTTCAATTTTGTAACCAAAAGAGGGATTTGTGAGAAAAACGCAAAAATTTCTTGGACACAAGTCGAAACTGGTTCGGCTGTAACATGGAAATATCCTTCGGTTGTTTTAAAAGGAGATAATTCCGTTGGAGAATTTTATTCTATTGCAGTAACCAATAATTTCCAGCAAGCCGATACAGGAACGAAAATGATTCATCTTGGTAAAAACACCAAATCGACCATTATTTCCAAAGGGATTTCTGCCGGAAAATCACATAATAGTTATAGAGGTTTAGTAAGAGTTAGTCCAAATGCAGAAAACGCAAGAAACTTTTCGCAATGCGATTCGCTGTTGATGGGGAATAATTGTAGTGCTAATACTTTTCCATATATAGAAAGCAAAAATCCAACGGCCAAAATAGAACACGAAGCCACGACGAGTAAAATTGGCGAAGACCAAGTTTTTTATTGTAATCAACGTGGAATTCCAACCGAAAAAGCCATCGCTTTAATCGTGAACGGTTTCAGCAAGGAAGTCTTGAACAAGTTGCCAATGGAATTTGCAGTGGAAGCACAGAAATTATTGGAGATTAGTTTAGAAGGAAGTGTTGGGTAAATTTTGTAAATTTGAAAGAACAATATTAAATTACAATTGCTATGGAAATCCTATTAAAAAATGTTAAGAAAAAAGATTTTCCAGTGTTGAAATCATTGGCAAAATCATTGGGTTTTGAAATCGTTCAAGAAGTCGAAAAACCATATAATCCTGAATTTGTAAAAGAAATTTTGGAGGCTGAACAAAGCTTAAAAGATGGGAAAGGAAAAAAAATTAAATTAGAAGATTTGTGGAAGTAATTTATTCTGAAAAAGCTCAAAAAGACAGAGAATATTGGAAAAAATCCGGTAATAAGGGAATTATGAATAAAATTTCTGCTTTAATTGAAGACATTCAATTACATCCATTTGAAGGAATCGGGAAACCTGAAGAATTAAAATACCAACTTTCTGGAAAATGGTCAAGAAGAATAAATCAAGAACATCGCATCATTTATAAAGTTACAGAAGAAAATACAATTGAAATATTAGACATTTTATCATTAAAAGGTCATTACGAATAAACAAAGAAAAACAATGTTATCAATAAAAAATTTACACGCATCAATTGGCGATAAAGAAATCTTAAAAGGAATCAACCTTGAAGTGAAAGCTGGAGAAATCCACGCGATTATGGGGCCAAACGGCGCTGGAAAAAGCACGCTTTCGGCGATAATTGCTGGAAACGAAAATTACGAAGTAACCGAAGGAGAACTCTTTTTGGATGGCGAAGATTTGTCGGATTTAGCTCCAGAAGAAAGAGCGCATAAAGGCGTGTTTTTATCGTTTCAATATCCTGTGGAAATCCCAGGGGTTTCGGTAACCAATTTCATAAGAACAGCAATTAACGAAACTCGCAAAGCCAATAAATTGGAAGAAATGCCAGCTAACGAAATGCTGAAAGTGATTCGCGAAAAATCAGAATTATTGGAAATTGACCGTAAATTTTTGTCCCGTTCTCTAAATGAAGGTTTTTCGGGTGGAGAGAAAAAACGTAACGAAATTTTCCAAATGGCAATGTTAGAGCCAAAATTGGCTATTCTGGATGAAACCGATTCTGGATTGGATATTGATGCGCTTCGAATTGTTGCCAATGGGGTAAATAAATTGAAAAGCGACAAAAACGCCATCATCGTAATCACGCATTACCAAAGACTTTTAGATTATATCGTTCCTGATTTTGTTCACGTTCTTTACAACGGAAAAATCGTTAAATCTGGCGATGCTTCATTGGCATTAGAATTAGAAGAAAAAGGATACGATTGGATTAAACAAGAACAAGAAGCATAAGAGTTGTCGGTTGTCGGTTGTCAGTTTTTGGCAACCATCAACTATCAACCAACAACCATCAACTAAATATGGAATTAAAAGAAAAATTACTGTCGTCTTTTATGGCTTTTGAAGAGCGAATTGATGTAACTTCGGATTTGCACGATGTTCGTACTTCTGCTATAAAAAACTTTGAAAATAAAGGTTTCCCAACTAAAAAAGAGGAATCTTGGAAATATACATCCCTGAATTCGATTTTAAAAAACGACTTTTCTGTATTTCCAAAAAACGAAAATACAATTGAATTTGCGGATATAAAAAAATATTTCATTCACGAAATTGACACTTATAAATTAGTGTTTATTGATGGTGTTTTCAGTTCATTTTTGTCAGCAACAACCCACGAGGGACTAGATATTTGCCTAATGTCATCGGCATTAAACAAGCCTAAATACAAGATGGTTATTGACAATTATTTCAATAAAATTGCCAATAAAGACGAAAGTTTAACGTCCTTAAATACGGCTTTCGCCAATGAAGGAGCGTATATCAATATTCCCAAAAGCAAAGTTGTTGACAAGCCAATTGAAATTATGTATTTCTCTACAGGAAGCGAAGCAGCACTTTTGGTTCAGCCACGAAACTTGATTATTGTTGGTGAAAATTCACACGTTCAAATCATCGAAAGACATCAAAGTTTAAACGAAAATCCGGTTTTAACCAATTCGGTTACCGAGATTTTTGCTCAAAAACGTGCCATTGTTGATTATTATAAAATTCAAAATGACAACTTCGAAGCCAATCTAATTGATAACACTTATGTTTCCCAAAAACAAGAAACGAATGTATCGGTTAACACTTTTTGCTTTGGTGGAAACCTGACCAGAAACAACCTGAATTTTTATCATTTTGGTGAAAGAATTGTCAGCAACCTCAACGGAATTACGATTATTGGCGAAAAGCAACACGTAGATCATTATACTTTGGTACAGCATTCTACACCAAATTGCGAAAGCCACCAAGATTATAAAGGAATCTATTCGGATCGTTCGACAGGCGTTTTCAACGGAAAGATTTTCGTCGAAAAAGAAGCTCAAAAAACGAACGCGTTCCAAAAAAGCAACAACATTTTGCTTGGAGATAAATCAACGATAAACGCCAAACCACAATTAGAGATTTTTGCCGATGACGTGAAATGTTCTCACGGTTGTACCATTGGTCAGCTCGATGAAACCGCAATGTTTTATATGCAGCAGCGAGGGATTCCTAAGAAAGAAGCCAAAGCATTATTGATGTATGCGTTTTCAAATGCGGTAATTGAAAGCATCAAAATCCCTGAATTGAAACAACGAATCACCAAAATTATTGCCACTAAATTAGGTGTTAAAATTGGATTTGATTTGTAGATTTTAACCGCAATCCCGATAGCTATGGGGACGCAAAGATATAAGCAAAGGGCGCAAAGTTTATTAGTAAACTTTGCGCCCTTTGCTCTTTTTAGTTGGTGTACTTTGTGGTAATGATTTTTTCTTTGAACTTTCTAAATCTTTCATAAAATTTTTAAGTCTAAATTATATTCGAGTAAGTTCTCCCAAAATTTTAGCTTGATTTTGAGTGTTTAACAAAATAAATCCTTTTTCAACTCCAGTTTTTTTAATTCCCATACCAATTCCATACTGAAGTTAAGTTCAATTTGTTTGAATTTTGTATATTCGTAAATTCAACACCAGAAATCTAAAATAATGAAGTGGGAACAATTACTATCACTAAAACGACAAGGCGACACTTTTAAGCGGTTGCGAAAGGAACAAGACGACACCCGATTGGGATTTGAGGTTGATTATGACCGAATTATATTCTCGGCTGCTTTCCGAAGTTTGCAGGATAAAACGCAGGTTATTCCGTTGTCGAAAACTGATTTTGTGCATACAAGATTGACGCACAGTTTGGAAGTTTCGGTGGTTGGACGTTCAATTGGTCGATTAGTTGGAAAAAAAATCATTGAAAAATATCCTTATTTACAAGAAATTCACGGGTTTCAAATGAATGATTTTGGGGCAATTGTTGCGGCTGCTTCATTGGCACACGATATTGGAAATCCTCCTTTTGGTCATTCTGGGGAAAAGGCAATTGGCGAATATTTTTCTAATGGGAATGGACAAAAATACAAAGTAGATTTAACGAATAAAGAATGGCAAGATTTGATTGACTTTGAAGGAAATGCCAATGGATTTTCAGTCTTAACAAGTTCAAGACCAGGAAATGAAGGTGGATTGCGGATTTCGTATGCCACGCTTGGTGCATATATGAAATATCCGAAAGAGAGTTTGCCGAAAAAGCCAACGTCAGATATTGCCGATAAAAAGTATGGTTTTTTTCAATCGGATGTGAAATTTTTTAAAGATGTTGCTTCGGAATTGGGAATGATTTCTAACAAATCAGGAAATGATATTGGTTTTGAAAGACATCCTTTGGCGTATTTGGTTGAGGCGGCAGATGATATTTGTTACACAATTATTGATTTTGAAGATGGGATGAATCTTGGATTGGTTTCGGAAGATTATGCTTTGGAATATTTAATAAAATTAGTAAAAGACAGTATTGATACTAATAAATATAACACTTTAACTACTAAAGAAGATCGAATTAGTTATTTGCGCGCCTTGGCAATTGGTAGTTTAATTAATGATGCTGTGAAAGTTTTTATTGAAAATGAAGCCGCGATTTTAGAAGGAAAATTTCCGCATGCATTGACCGATAAAAGCAAATACAAGGCACAAATGGACGACATTATTAAATTGAGTGTGAAAAATATTTATCAAAGTAGGGAAGTTATCGAAAAGGAATTGACGGGTTATCAGATAATAAATATTTTATTGGATAAATTTATAACGGCTTTTAATAATAATTTTGATGGCAAAGCTTCTAATTTTGATAAATTAGTATTGCAATTGCTTCCTGAAAAATTCAAAGTAGAGAAAGAAAATTTATACGATAGATTGCTTCATATTTGTCACTTCATTTCCTTGTTAACAGATGGAAACGCATATAT
>CANIFM010000160.1 GCA_947466955.1 Bacteroidota bacterium | reverse complement strand
TTGTATTTCTGCTTGTTCCAATATCTCTAAATCAACTTCATTGGCATCAATATAATCCTTTACTTTTTGTAATTGCATCATATCGTTCAAATCAATTTGAGGACGAGAAAACATCTTAAACATCTTATCACTTTGGTTGACCAAAGCCGTTTCTTTTGCTTCTAAAATAGGATTTGCTTCTGATGCGGTGATGCTTGTTTCTTTGAAGAAAGCAACCATTTTTTCAGATTCTTTTAGCTTGTGTTCCATTCTACGCAAACGCAATTCTGAAGCCAGTCCAATTTCGTGAGACATTGGCGTCAATCTAAAATCGGCGTTATCTTGGCGTAAAAGCGTTCTGAATTCTGCTCTCGAAGTAAACATTCTATAAGGCTCTTCTGTTCCTTTTGTAATTAAATCGTCAATTAAAACCCCAATATATGCTTCGTCTCTTTTTAAAATCAATGGCGCTTTTTCTTGAACTTTTAAAGCCGCATTGATTCCCGCCATCAATCCCTGTGACGCTGCTTCTTCGTATCCTGTTGTACCGTTGATTTGTCCAGCGAAATACAATCCTTCAACCAACTTGGTTTCTAAAGTGTGTTTCAATTGCGTTGGTGGGAAATAATCGTATTCAATTGCGTATCCAGGACGGAAAAACTTAACGTTTTCAAATCCCACAACAGAGCGCAAAGCTTTAAATTGGATGTCTTCTGGTAGTGAAGTAGAAAAACCATTTACATAAACTTCTACTGTATTCCAACCTTCCGGTTCTACAAATAACTGGTGTCTGTCTTTGTCTGCGAAACGATTAATTTTATCTTCGATTGATGGACAATATCTTGGTCCAACACTTTTTATTCTTCCATTAAACATTGGCGAACGGTCAAAACCTTCTCTCAAAATATCGTGAACATCCAAAGATGTATAGGTCATATAACACGATTTTTGATGAACTAACGGTTTTGTAATATCTGAATAAGAAAATTTATCTGGCTTTGCATCGCCTTTTTCTTCATTCATTTTTGAATAATCCAACGATCTTCCATCAACTCTTGGCGGCGTTCCTGTTTTCATTCTTCCTGATTCAAAACCTGCTTTTACTAAATCTTCTGTGATTCCGTAAGCCGCACTTTCGCCAGCTCTTCCTCCTCCGAATTGTTTTTCTCCAATATGAATTAATCCATTTAGGAAAGTTCCATTCGTTAAAACTACAGATTTAGCTTTTATTTCAATACCTAAAGACGTTTTAATTCCTTTGATTTTTCCATCTTCAATAATTAAACCACCAACCATTTCTTGATAGAAATCGAGGTTTGGGGTTTGCTCCAACATCAATCGCCATTCCTCAGCAAAACGCATTCTGTCGCTTTGAACTCTTGGCGACCACATTGCAGGGCCTTTGGATTTATTCAGCATTTTGAATTGGATTGCGGTTCTATCAGAAACGATTCCAGAGTAACCTCCAAGCGCATCAATCTCCCGAACGATTTGTCCTTTGGCGATTCCTCCCATTGCGGGATTGCACGACATTTGAGCAATGTTTTGCAAACTCATTGTAACCAATAATGTTTTGGATCCTAAATTAGCCGCTGCTGCTGCTGCTTCTGAACCTGCGTGACCTGCGCCAACTACAATTACATCGTATATATCTTGAAACAAAATTTTATTTATTTAATGTTCGTTTATTCTTAATTGTAAATGTTCCACGTGAAACATTGTTTTTTTTACTGTCAATTCCAAATACAAAAATACAAAAAAATAATAGCCCCGATTGAAGGGAAAATCCTCGAGGTTTTTACCGAGAGATTTGGAATGAAAGCGGGAATTACATTTATAGAAAAGCCCGAAAATTCGCTCCTAATTATTATTGTTCCACGTGAAACATTTGCATTTTTTCTTCTTCTTTTTCTCGCATTATTTTCTCGTCAGATTCCAATTTGTCCTTGTATCCACAATAATGCAAAACGCCGTGTACGAGGACGCGCTTGATTTCTTCGAGGAATGTGACGTTGAAATCAGAGGCGTTTTCCCGAACTCTTTCGACCGAAACGAAGATGTCTCCGTGTAGTTCGTTTCCTACAGAATAGTCAAAACTAATGATGTCGGTTAGGGTGTCGTGGTCGAGGTATTGCTGGTTGATTTCGAGCAAATATTCGTCGTCGCAAAACACGTAATTGATGTCGCCTTCTTTTTTATTTTCAGATAAAATTACGGCGGAAAGCCATTTTGAAAAGTCGGCTTCGTGGTCTAATTCGAAATCTGTTTCGTAGTTAAAACTAATCATTGTTTTTGAAATATTCTTGAACCTTTTGGTTGAAATTGGAACGCAAAGGTAGGGTTTGTCGGTTTAAAATCTCGATGCTATTGAGATATTCTTGCAAATTGGAAGGCAGCGGTTTGCTTTGATTGTTGAAATCTTTGAGATTTGTTTGCGATTGACGCTTCTTTTCCTCGCCTTGTTGTTGCGTTGCTTTTTCTAATTTAAGCAATTCATATTGTAAATTTAGCATCTTTTGAAGGGTTTCGTTATTGAAACCTTTGTTCAATAATTGCTTCTCGATTTGCTTCATTTGCTCTAAAGAATTTTGACCATTTCCACCAATTCCTTCTTTGTTTAAAGCGTTTTGTAGTGCTTCACGAAGTTGTTTTTGCTCTTGATAAATCTTCATTATTTCGCCAGCATTTCCTTCTCCGTCTTCTCCATTTTCACCACCTTGAGAATCACCACTTCCAGATTTTCCGTCTTTACCAGATTTTCCTTTATCGCCTTCACCAGGTTTCTGACCTTCGCCAGGTTTCTTTCCATCGCCGGGTTTCTTTCCGTCTCCAGGCTTATTACCTTTTTTCATTCCTTCTTTCATCTTTTCGCCAAGTCCTTCTTGCTTTTTGATGATGTCTGGAAGTTGCATTCCCGAACCTTGCCCCTTGCCTGGTTTAGGTTTTCCGCCTTTTCCAGTACCAGACATTTGCATTTCGGATTGCATATTATTTAAAGCGTCACTTAAAAAATCAGCCAATTTATTTGCTGCTGAAATCGTATATTGTTGGTGCGAAAGTCCTTTTGGAATTTGCGAATCAACGAAACTATCCAAAGCCTTGTCAATATTATAATGCACATTTCCGATTTCTTTCGTAACATCTTCAGCAATTTTTGGATTTCTTAAAGACATTGCAAACAAACTGTCATCAACGTGTTTGAATTGTTGTTTTAGATTTTGTTGGATTTTTAAATCTTTATTAAACGATGGCGAACCCCGTTTCAAACCTTTGAACTGTTTCATTAAATCTTCTTGAGAAAAAGAAAATGCCAATAAATTATCGAGAATTTGACGCAACATTTTAACGTCTTCTTCGAGTTGCTCCATTTCTCCGCCAGCCATACTTTCCATCATTTGACCGCCCATTTCCTTCATCTTTTTGGCGGCACTTTTCTGTTTTGGTTTGGCTTTATCTTTTTTATCTTTTTGCAATTCGTCTGATGCTTTTTTCAAATCCTCATCGATGCTTTTTTCTTTTTCAGCATCTTTTGGAAGATCAACAGGCGCTTTCAATTCCTTATTTTCTTTTTCCAACTCTTTTAAATCCTCTTGGATTTTATCAAATTCCTTATTGATTTCGTCTTGCTTTTCGGCATTATTGTCCTTTTCGTTTTCGGCTAATTTATCTTGCTTTTCGGCCAATTTATCTAATTTATCTGCAATTTGTTCTGCCTTTTTTTCAACATAATATTTCTTGGTTAACTCAACCAATTGTTCCAAATTCTTAGTTTGGTCTTTACTAGTTTGTTTGAATTTTTCTAATTTATCAAACAACTCTTCGTTCTTAATTTTGTCGTTCAATTCTTTTAGTTCGTCCAATAATTTTTGGTTTTTCTCTAAATCTTTATCCGCTTTTTCCAAACGTTTTTCAAGTTCTTCCTTGAATTCGTCTTTTTTATCGGTTTTAAATTTATCTAAATTTTCTTCCATCTTTTTAGCAAATTCCTTCATCATTCCGTCTTGTTGTTTTTGACGTTTTATGAAATCATTAACTTTTTGCTGGTCTTTGAACTCTAAACTTTCCTTCTCTTTTCCATTTTTTTGCAACTTTTCAATTTCTGAAATTTGCTTGTCTTGGTTTTTTAAAGACTTTTCTAAACTGTTAATATTATTGTTTTGCTCTTGCAAAATTTGATCTTCCTTTTCTTCGTCAGTTGAAACTCTATTATAAAAAACTGATGATTTTGAACTTTTGAAATTATGAAGTGCATCATTATCAAAAACCTCAAAATAATATTCATAAGAAACGCCTTGAACTACAGGAAGATTACTTGGAAATGCAAATACAAATTGGTCGTAAATATCTTTTTTAACAACAATAGTTCCACGTTTTGCGGTTTGTGGTTTGTCTTTTTCGTAGTAAATAACTTGAAGTTTAGACAAACCATAATCATCTGAAATTTGACCCAAAACATAGCTTTTAGAAACCTTCAAACTGTCTGGCGCATTGTTCACATTGATTGTTGGAAACTGATCTTTGATTACAGAAATTTGGTAATTCAATTTCTCGTAATTTTGAACTTTATTATTAGATGTAACTATATTATATTCAGTATTTTGAGAAATATTTTTAGTTAATTTGAATGAATTATCGTCTTTCAAAAATGAATAATTAGATTTCAAATCCGACCAATTTACACTTTGCGTGGCAATCGTATTCATTTTCCAAGTTACAGAAGTCCCTTCGGGAAGTACAGCATTTCCAGTACCTTTGATGATTTCAGATTTTTTATTTAAATACGATGGGAAATTTAAAACCATTTCCAAATTTGAAATTGACGGAACAGTTATAACCGATAATTCAAACTCTTCCGATGAAACTTCATTCGCTTCCACGTGAAACGAAACGTTGGTTGTTGGCTTCTCAATTTTGAATTGAAATTCTCCATTTGCGCTGCTTTCCATAAAATAACTTTCGTCGCCAATAAAAATCATTGCGTTTTCTGGAATTATTTTTCCTTCAGATTTTACTTTAAGAATAAAATCTTTATTTTGTTCGGTTTGCAAATCTTTATTTAAAATAACAAATTTAAAAGGTGCTGGTGGAAGAAATTGTTGTTTGAAATGCACTACTCGATTCAAACTTTGAGATAAAATTTTGCTGTTTCCAGAAATATAAAAGAAGACAAAAAACAATATTGGAAGTAAAGCAAGCGGCAAATATTTTTTGTTAGCATTAAAGTTAATCGCATTTCCAAAAGGAATTGGCTGCAACATATTTGCTTTTTGTTCAATAGATGCCAAAAGTAATTCAGATTTATCTTGATTGTGTTCCCCATCAGAAAGTTGTAAAAAATTGGTCAATTTATCGCTTACTTCCGTAAAATGGGTTCCAATTATAGCCGATGCTTCTTTGAAATCAATGCCTTTTTGAAGTTTCAATAATTTGAATATTGGAAAAGCTATAAATCGAAATAATAAGAATACTTCAACTGAAATAAAAATAGCAAATAAAATCGTTCTTCCCATTGGTTTCAACCAAAGAAAATATTCTATAAAAAGTGTAAATAATAAATACAACAAGCCAAATCCAACGAAGAAAATAATGCCTCGAAGCAATTCATTTGTGTAATACTTTTTTATAAAAGCCTCTAATTTTTGGTAAATAAATGTCGAACTGTCCAATTTATTTTGAAATTTTATAATAACTGCTAAAAGTAATAATTTAAGTGAATAAAGAAATGTTAAAGACAAAGAAAAAGGTAAAAAAAGTCAAACTAAGTTAATAAAACGTAGATTTTTCGTATTTTTACATAATAACCGACGAAAAGTTATGGACGAACTTATTCAATTATTAAAATCGTATAACGAATTAAATTATACCGCAACTTTAGAAGAAGAGCAAGCATTATTGTATGAATATGTTTATGCTACCAATAAATTAGAAGGCAATCAATTGACGCTTTTGCAAACCACAGAACTTTTTAAAAGTGATACCATTTCTGGAAATAACATTCGAAATTCTGATATTTTAGAACAAAAAGGAATGTATCGCGCTTTGAAAAGAATGTTATCCGCGGTAAAGAATAAGGAAGATTTAAGCGTGAATTTGATTTTGGAACTCAATTGGCTAACGCTTGGAAGCTTGTGGAACGAAGATTATTATCAAGGCGCAAAGGAAAAAGGGCAACTGCAAAATGAATTTAAAATTAGTCAAAATGTAATTTCTATAAAACAAAATGCTGTTGAAATAGAAAAAATAATGCCGTTAAGTTCCCCAGAAAATGTATTTGAAAATATGAGTCAATTGATTGAAACTATCAATAAAAGCGACAAAAATACA
>CANIFM010000159.1 GCA_947466955.1 Bacteroidota bacterium | reverse complement strand
TCGCAATTTCTTGAAGCTCTGAAAGCTTCATTTCTTTTAGTATAGAAATTTCAAACATAAAATGTTATTTGAATTTAGTGGTTGTAGAATAATAATAAGAATTGTGTGATTTTTGTTTAAATGAAATCTCCAAAGGATGAAGTACTTACGTATTTGTTATGCAATAATACAAATAATATTTAATAATCATAGTGTTTTTTCAAAAATAAAATAATATTTTTGTTTTAACATTTTACAATTATGATTCAAAGAATTCAAACCGTCTATTTATTAATTGCCTTAGTAATTTCTGGAGTACTTCCTTATGTGTTTCCCTTGTGGACAACAAATGACGGAAAAGATTTTCACTTTATGAGCGATTCTATCTATACGATTCTCTTTGGTTTAACAACCACGTTAACTTTGGTTAGTATTATGTATTTCAAAAAAAGACAGCATCAATTTGTATTGAACAGATTGTCTATCATATTGAATTTAATTTTATTAGGATTATTTGTATATCGTTCGCTAAATTTATCTGGAGAAACTCTTGCAGTTTCTGAGAAAGGTATTGGGATGTTTCTTCCAATTGTTGCTATCGTTTTTTTGGCTTTGGCCAATAAAGCCATCAAGAAGGATGAAGATCTTGTAAAATCTGCTGACCGTTTGAGATAAACCTATAAACTTAGTTTATTAATGCGAAGAAAAACCTGAACGAAAGTTTGGGTTTTTTTTCGCTTATTATTTTTTAACCGCAAAGTTCGCAAAGAAAATGATTTAATTTTCTATCGTCTTTCATCTAGCATCTCTTCGTCTTTCATCTTGATTCTTCTACCTTTTCCCAATTTCCACAATTTCCAAATCCTTAATTTTATCGCCGTCAATCACAAATCGTAACATCGTACGCATTTGGTGAAAACCACTAATTCCAGCCGCACCCGGATTCATGTGCAACAAATTATTTTTCTTATCAAAGATAACTTTCAATATATGTGAATGTCCACAAATGAATAATTTAGGCGGATTTGCAGCCATTTCAACCTTCAAATTCGGATTGTATTTCCCCGGATAACCGCCAATATGCGTAATCCAAACATCCACACCTTCACACATAAATCGGTTGTGCAACGGAAATTCCATTCTCGCTTTATCATCGTCAATATTCCCAAAAACACAACGCAAAGGCTTCAATTTTTTAATCGAATCCGTAACAACCAAATCCCCAATATCGCCCGCGTGCCACACTTCATCGGCAAGATGAACGTATTTCAAAATCGTTTCATCAATGTGACTGTGCGTATCAGAAAGCAAAAGTATTTTTTTCAAAATTGTTTTTTTTGGAGCTATTTCCAGCTTTTCGCTTCAATCTTTTTGTTTTTGAAAATAAAAACAAAAAGGATTTCCGCTGCAATCTGGGCTAGGATTTTGTGGTAAAATTAAACATTCCAATTCAAATACATATAATAAATCTAAACTTCATTATTTCACCAAACTTTAAACAATTAAACCTTTGAACGATTAAACGATTAAACCTTTAAACCTTTAAACGATTAAACTTCCTCAAATTAACATTTTGTTACAAAATCAAATTAAAAAAATCCTACTTTAATAAGTATCTTTGCAACTTTGAAAACTATCAAACTTTGCGCTACTTCATAAAATTGGCATACAACGGAACTAATTACCACGGTTGGCAAATTCAACCGAATGCTTCGTCTGTACAAGAAACTTTGAACAACGCACTTTCTGTAATTTTGAATTCAGAAATTAATATAATGGGAGCTGGACGAACAGACACAGGCGTTCACGCTAAAGAAATGTTTGCTCATTTTGATTACGAACCTAAATTTGATACAAAATCTATCATTCACAAACTCAATTCCTATCTTCCAAAAGACATCGTTATTTTTGAAATATTTGCTGTTTCTGATGAAGCACACGCTCGTTTTGACGCAAAAAAAAGAACCTATCAATATTACATTTCAACCTACAAAGATGCTTTTTCACAAGATGGAAGTTGGTATTACCACCAAAATTTAGATATCGATTTGATGAATCAAGCAGCGCAATTGCTATTAAATCACACCGATTTTCAGTGTTTTTCAAAGGTAAATACAGATGTAAATACATTCAATTGTACAATATCTGAGGCCTATTGGAACCAAGAAAACAACCAATTGATTTTTACCATTTCCGCCGATCGCTTTCTTCGGAATATGGTTCGGGCAATTGTGGGAACGCTCGTAAATATTGGTTTACACAAAATATCATTATCCGATTTCAGTACCATTATAGAAAATAAAAACAGAAACGAAGCAGGATTTTCTGTTCCAGCACAAGGTTTATACCTCACAAAAATAGAGTATGATTATGTTTAACGGAATAACAATTTGCAAAATCGCAGTAACAAAAATATGAAAGCTACCGCATTCGATACCACCGTTTTCAAACGGATTTTAGAATATGCCAAACCTTATAAAATGAGGTTCAACGGTGTAATTCTATTTGCAATATTTTTATCGATATTTGCTGCTTTACGCCCGTATCTATTGAAATTAACCGTTGATGACTACATAAAAACCCACGATAAAAACGGACTTTTATGGTATGTGACTTTAATGGGAATTGTCCTTATTCTTGAAGTGCTTTCCAACTTTTTCTTCGTTTATTGGGCGAATTGGTTAGGACAAGACATCGTGAAAGACGTTCGTGTAAAACTCTTCAAGCACATGCTAAGTTTCCGAATGAAATATTATGATAATGCGCCAGTTGGTCAGCTTATTACACGTTCTGTTTCGGATATGGAATCTATTGCTAAAATATTCAGTCAAGGTCTTTTCATGATTGGTAGCGATTTGCTGAAAATGGTCGTAATTCTTGGTTTTATGCTCAAAGAAAACTGGCGATTAACCTGCATTGTTTTTGTAGCAATGCCCATTTTGGTCTATATCACTCGAATATTTCAGCGAAAAATGCAAGTTTCCTTCGAAGAAGTGCGAAACCAAATTGCTAACCTTAATACGTTTGTGCAAGAGCGTGTTACGGGAATGAAAATCGTTCAGCTTTTTAATCGTGAAGATACTGAGTTTGAAAAATTCAAAGAAATCAATTCCAAACACAATAAAGCGTGGATAAAAACCATACTTTACAACTCGATTTTTTTTCCAATTGCCGATATTATTTCTTCATTTACACTTGGTTTTATTGTGCTTTACGGAGGTTTTCAAATTTTAAACGGCGACAACTCAACCTCATTTGGAGATATTTTTTCCTATACAATGTTCATCGGAATGTTATTCAATCCTTTGCGTCAAATTGCAGATAAATTCAATGAAATGCAAATGGGAATGATTTCTGCCAACCGTGTTTTTGAGATTTTAGATACCAAAGAACACATCCAAGACATTGGAACAATTGAAGCCCCAATTTTTGAAGGCGAAATCGAATTCAAAGAAGTACGCTTCAGTTATATCGAAAATGAAGAAGTCATAAAAGGAATTAATTTAAAGGTCAAATCAGGTCAAACCATAGCTATTGTCGGTGCTACAGGTGCAGGAAAATCAACGATTATCAACCTACTAAATCGCTTTTACGAAATCAATAGCGGAACTATTTTTGTTGACAATCAAAACATTCACGACTATACTTTGGATTCCCTTCGAAAACAAATCGCAGTCGTTTTGCAAGACGTTTTCCTATTTGCAGACACCATTCTGAACAACATTACACTCAACAATCCTGATATTTCAAGAGAACAAGTATTGGCAGCAGCCAAAAAAATTGGGGTACACGATTTTATTATGAGTTTGCCCGAAGGCTATGATTATAATGTGAAAGAACGAGGCATAATGCTATCTTCGGGTCAGCGGCAACTAATTGCGTTTTTACGAGCGTATGTCAGCAATCCGAGTATTTTAATTTTGGACGAAGCCACGTCATCAATCGATATGTATTCTGAAGAATTGATACAACGCGCCACCGAAACCATCACAACGGGACGAACTTCAATTATCATCGCCCACCGTTTGGCAACCATCATCAACGCCGACAAAATTGTGGTAATGGACAAAGGAATTATTGTAGAACAAGGAACGCACCAAGAATTATTGAGCCAAAAAACAGGATTTTACAAGAATTTATACGATTCTCAGTTCATATTAAATGCTTAAATTTTGATTTGTACAATAATCAACAACTAATTGTACTTTTGCTATTATCAAATAAAAAATAATTCTTAAATTCGCATCATAATTTTATCACAGAAAATATACGAAAATGACACGAGCTTTTGCGACTGCATTTTTACCAAAATAAAATAAACAAGGAAAAAATGACACGAGCTTTTGCGACTGCATTTTTACAACTAAAAAAATAAATAAGAAAGAAATGAAATACGATATTATAGTTTTAGGAAGTGGACCTGGTGGATATGTAACCGCAATTAGAGCCTCACAATTAGGGTTCAAAGTAGCCGTTATCGAAAAAGAAAACTTAGGCGGTGTATGTTTAAATTGGGGTTGTATCCCAACGAAAGCATTACTAAAATCAGCACAAGTTTTTGATTACCTGAAGCACGCTTCCGATTATGGTTTGACTGTTTCATCATTTGATAAAGATTTCACAGCCGTTGTAGGACGTAGCCGAGGAATTGCTGACGGAATGAGCAAAGGCGTTCAATTCCTAATGAAAAAAAATAAAATCGATGTGATTGATGGTTTTGGTAAAATGAAACCTGGAAAAAAAGTATCCGTTACCGCTGCCGATGGAAAAGTAACCGATTATGATGCCGATCATATCATTATTGCAACAGGAGCCCGCTCTCGCGAATTGCCAAACTTGCCACAAGACGGTGTAAAAGTAATTGGATACCGACTTGCAATGACATTAGAAAAACAACCAAAATCAATGATTGTGGTAGGTTCGGGAGCTATTGGAGTTGAATTTGCACACTTTTATAACGCAATGGGAACCGATGTAACCATCGTTGAATTCCTTCCAAATATTGTTCCTTTAGAAGACGAAGACATTTCTAAACAAATGGAACGTTCGATGAAAAAAGCGGGCGTAAAAATTATGACCAATTCCTCTGTAGAAAGAATTGACACTTCAGGAGCTGGCGTAAAAGCGTATGTAAAAACTGCAAAAGGAGAAGAAATTCTTGAAGCCGACATCTTACTTTCAGCTGTGGGAATCAAAACCAACCTTGAAAACATTGGATTAGAAGAAGTTGGAATTGCAACCGACAGAGATAAAATTTTGGTAAACGATTTCTACCAAACCAACATTCCTGGCTATTATGCTATTGGCGATGTCGTTCCAGGCCCAGCATTGGCGCACGTTGCATCTGCCGAAGGAATTACTTGCGTAGAAAAAATCGCAGGATTGCACGTCGATCCAATCGATTACGGAAATATCCCAGGTTGTACATACGCAACACCAGAAATTGCTTCCGTAGGATTAACCGAAAAACAAGCAATCGAAAAAGGATACGAATTAAAAGTTGGTAAATTCCCATTCACCGCATCCGGAAAAGCAAAAGCTTCTGGAACTCCAGACGGATTTGTAAAAGTAATTTTCGATGCAAAATATGGCGAATGGTTGGGCTGTCATATGATTGGCGCAGGCGTTACCGATATGATTGCCGAGGCAGTTGTAGCCCGTAAATTGGAAACCACAGGACACGAAATCCTAAAATCCATTCACCCGCACCCAACTATGAGCGAAGCCGTTATGGAAGCCGTAGCAGACGCTTATGGCGAAGTAATTCACTTATAATTCTCGAAATAATGTTCAATAGCAATCCGTTTTGTGAAAGCAAAGCGGATTTTTTTTGTACTAATTTTTCTTTGGGCGTGCCCTCGTTTGGATAATTTCTGGTTACGAGGCAATTTGTTCTAAACTCGGTCAGGCTGTGCGTTTCAATCTCTGTTCCACTTCGTTCCACAAAGGATTTCCACTTCCATCCTTCGCGCAAACCCGATTTAAACAACTACTTTTTTGGATTTTAAAACCATTTAAAAAATTCAAAATACAGCACCAAATTAATTCTTAATCAGCATATTAACAATTGTTATAGTTCAAAAATAAAATTTATTTAATTATATTTGTAAGGTTAAACACTCAAAACTGATCCCACAAAATTAGTTTCACCGCCACAAATTCAAAAAGTTATAATAATCAATTAAACTATTAGAATTTATGAATACCATTTTAGCTCGTTCAGGCAATTACTTCGACACTTACTTCAGTTCAATAAACGTACGCAAAATAGAATTAATCATACTTCGTGTAGCCGTTTTTTCATTTTTGCTGCATTTGTTACTTATATTTTTAGGGAATAATTTTCT
>CANIFM010000158.1 GCA_947466955.1 Bacteroidota bacterium | reverse complement strand
TTATAACTATCATATTCTGCTTTTTGAACATCATTTTGCCAAGACGTTAATTTTGCTAATGAAGCAATCGCTGGAAAATGTTCAAAATGGTATGAAAGATATTTTTTAGTTACACCTTCGTGATCTTTAATATCTGCAGTGCTGAACTTTTGCTCAATTTCTTTAACTACAGCAGCTAATTTAGGTTGCCCAGCAGCAGCAACTTTCATGTCAGCAATATATTTATTTATTGCTTCAATGATTGCTTTACCTTTTGGAGAATAATTATCTCCTTTAAACCAAGTCTCATCAATATGAGGTCCTTTGTCCATTGCTTCGTAAGGTAATTTACCTGTTTCTTTATTTAATTCAACACCGTTTGTCGCGTCTAATTTTAGAGTTTCTATATAATCATAGAAAGTCTTTGATACAGTTGCAATTTTCTTAGAAGTCTCTTTAGCTTGGCCAAATAATCCTGGATTATCTGTTCCTTTTAATTCAATTGTAGCTAATAAAGATTTATTATTATCTATAGAAGATTTATTTGCACTTTCAAACTTTTCATTCATTAATCCAAAAGCCGATAATACTTCTTTTGACATATTTAAAGCCAACATTGCAATGAAAACCAGATACATCAGGTTAATCATCTTCTGTCTAGGGGTTAATTTTCCTCCTGCCATTTTTTCTAATTAGTTTATTTTGTTATTAAATATAGTTTAAAAACTAATTATTATTTGTTACTCATTGCAGAAAGCATTCCTCCATAAACATTGTTCAATGAAGACAAGTTAGAAGTCAATGATTCCATTTGATCTTTTAATTTAAGGTTGTTTTCAACTACTGCTTCATTAATTTGAGCATTTTTAGCTGAAGTCTCCAATTGAATTTTGTATAATCCATTGATAGATTCCATTTGAGTTGCAGCTAAAGTCAATTCTTCGCTGTATTTTTTTGTTGAAGCTAAAGACTCTGCTGAAGGAGCAATAGTGCGAGAAGCTGCTTCGAAGTTTTTAATGCTATTTCCTAAGCTAGTCATCATTTCTCCATCTATTTTTGCTTCTTTTAACATAGCATCCAATTTTTGAGATAAAAGACCTTGAGCATCTTCTTTTTTATCTGATTTTGATTTAGCTGTTCCACCAGCTAACTCTGGATATACTAATGACCAATCTAATTCATCTGCTGAAGTTTCAAAAGCTGACAATCCAAAGATAAGAGCCTCTGTTAATAAACCTACAATAAGAAATTCACTTGCACCTGGCCAGTGTTGGATTTTGAATAATGCTCCAACGATTACAACTGCTGCACCCATTCCGTAGGTGAATTCCATAACTCTTTTTGGTAATAATCCCATAATAATAATTGTTTTTGTTTAGTTAATGTTTAATTTTGGTTGATTTATTTTTTTGTTGATTTACCGGTAGTTTGAGTACCCATATAATCTTGTACTGTTCTAAAACCGATGTAACTTCTTGCGGAGTCAGAATACTCGAAATCTCTCGTACTAACTTGTAAGAAATAAGCTACGTCTTTCCATGAGCCACCTCTAATTACTTTACGTTTATTAGTTCCGTCTTGAACATTTGGATTCATTGAAGAAACATATTCGTAAGATGATGGGTCATAAGAAGCATCAGTCCATTCTGATACATTTCCAGCCATATTATATAGACCGTACCCATTCGGATCGTATGATTTTGCTTCAACTGTGTATAAAGAGTTGTCTGCTGCATAATCTCCGCGATTTGGTTTGAAATTAGCTAAGAAACAGCCTCTATCGTTTTTTGTATAAGGACCTCCCCAAGGATAGGTACCTGACTCTAAACCACCTCTTGCAGAATATTCCCACTCAGCTTCTGAAGGCAAACGGAAAGAGTTTATTAAATCTCTTCCTTTTTTCTTTTTTACATACGAGTTTTTATAAAGAGTTCTCCAAGCACAAAAAGCTTTTGCTTGTTTCCAGTTTACACCCACAACAGGATATTGAGCGTATGCTTGATGCCAAAAATAATCATTATGCATTGGCTCATTATAAGAATAAGCAAAATCTTTTATCCATGTAGTTGTATCTGGATATACTTTAATTTGCTCAGTTTTAATAAATGTACTTCTTTTTCCAACTTTAGCCTTTGCTGCAGCTTGAATATCCATCCAAGAATAACGGAACTTTAATTTATTAACATCTATAGTACGCAATCCATTAAAAGCTTCAGCAACTGGAAGATACATTGTATCCATTACCTCTGTGTAGAATTCATCTGGATATTTACTTGTTTCTTTTATTAACTTCACTTTGTGATTTAATTTTCTTCCCGCATAAGCATCATCTGCCGTTCCTACGCTGTAATAATTTTCAGTCATATATTTATCATATGCTGTAGCTTTTGTGTTTTTAGCAGGATCTATATCATTGAATGCAAAATCACCAATACTTCCGCTTTTACCACCGCTTTTTGAAGATCCAGGTTTTAATCCTTGCTCGTCAGCTAAAATTGCTAACCTTACTCTCATTGTTGAATCTTTTACCCATTCAACAAATTGTCTGTACTCACTATTAGTGATTTCAGTTTCATCCATATAAAACGAACGAACAGTTACTGTTTTAGTGGGTGCATCTTGAACATTTGCTAAATCGTCATCTGATTTACCCATAATAAAAGCACCACCTGGAACTAATGTCATTCCAAAAGGTTTTTCAGGATGCCATTTTTTACCAGCAACACCTACTAATTCTCCTTTATCGCTTGATCTTCCACAACCTATTAGCAAGGTTACTATTGCTGAAAATGCAATTAATTTATTCATATAATTCTTAGTTATGTGTATATACATATTTGAGGGCGTAAACCTATTTATTATTTTTATTAAAAACAATTATTTTCAATAAAATTTTTATTTTTTTTTAAATTAAATAACTTTTATTAAAATACATTCTTTCTCTGAGCTTTCCACCATCTTTCAGGCATTTCATTCTCACATGCTACTAGATATTCATCGTAGGAACAAGGTAATAACGTATTTCTTTTTAATTTATTATGAGAGTCGGAAATAAATGGAATTTCAATCCACCATCTTCCAGTTTTATCACTCTTGTAAAAAACTAATTCTTCGTCTTCTAATGGCACTATGTACTTGATATAGTTATCTTTACTTCCAAAAGGATATTCGTTCGAACGGTAATGAAATCCCTCGATAAAATACCAAATAATTTGGGAAATCAATCCTGATTCTTGTCTCGAATTATTATGATTGAATATTCCAAATGATGAAACTTTATCACTAATTCCAGCATATCTTGATAAAGAACAAATTTCTTTACCATTAAATCCATTTGGCGTGAAATTAATAAAATTTCCTGAATCCGAAGACTTTATTGCGCCTAAATCTAAACTCACTAAATCGGCATCTCTGAAAACGGGTTCCGCAATTGCAATAGAATTCGAAACATCCCCCAATCGATACGCATCAAAAAACAATTTTTCAACCAAATCTATTTCTTCTTGAGAATTATAATAGGTTTGAAAACCGATATTACAGAAATTAAAAAGGTTATTTGGTTCGTCAAGTATAATTTTTGTTAGATAAGAATCCGAAGAAATGGTCTCGCTTTCTTTCCCTAAATCAAATTTACTATCTATTGAAACCAGATTCACCATTTGTTCTAAATCATCATACGCACGATACATTGCATAAGTCAAATCCTGTGAACCACCGATTATAATTGGTATAATTTTTTTCTTGATTAAACTTGAAACTACTTTTTTCAAAGCAAAATAAGTATCTTGAACCGAATTTCCAGCTTCAATATCACCCAAATCAGCAATTGAAGCTTCCCAATTTCCTGGATAAAGTGAATATAATTCTTTTCTAATAGAATTTAAATCAATATCTGAAATTGCTTTAGAATCACCTCGATTATCTAAAACTCCAATTAATGCAATTTTAATTTTATTTAAATCAGGAAATTGTTCTTTAGTATGAAGTACCATTTTACTTCCCAAATGTTGGGAAGACAAACTACTAATTAACTCCAGAACCTCTTCGTTTATAGGTTTTAAAAAATCAAATTCCATTTCTTATTTCTTTTTTTCCTCTCCCCGACCCTCTCCAAAGGAGAGGGAGACGAGAAGAAATATGTTATCGCTTATTTCTTTTTTACAACTGCTTTTTTAGCAACTGGTTTTTTAGCTGTTGTTGCTTTTTTAGCTGCCGTTTTCTTAGCTGGTGTTTTCTTAGCAATAATTTCTTGAACTTCTGCTAAAGTTAAATTAGCAGCATCAACATCTTTACTCAATTCGATTTTAAGTTTTCCTTTTGTGATAACTGATCGTCCCCAACGGGCTTTTTCAACAAGAATTCCTTCTTCTTTCCAATTATGCAAAACTTTATCGATGTTTTTTTGTAATTTATCTTCAATCAATTCTTCAATGTCTCCTTGTGATAAATTATCGAAATTGTATTTCTTACTTACATTTATGAAAACGCCATCCCATTTGATAAAAGGACCAAAACGACCTGTTCCTTTTTGAACACCTTCCCCTTTATATACTGCTATTGGCGCATCGGCAAGTGCTTTTTCGTCAATCAATTCTTGAGCTCTTGTGATGGTAACGTCAATTGGATTTTCGCCTTTTGGCAAAGAAACAAAAGCCGCACCGTGACGAATATAAGGGCCGTAACGACCATTACTTACTTCAACTTCTTCTCCTTTATACGTTCCTAAATTTTTTGGAAGTAAGAATAATTTAAGTACGTCTTCTAATGTTATATTTCCAATATTTTGATCCGCCATTAAACTTGCGAATTTTTTTTCTTCATCGTCGGGCGCACCAATTTGAGCCATTGGACCAAATTTTCCTAAACGAACAGAAACTGGTTTGCCACTTTCTGGATGAGTCCCAAGAATTCTTTCGCCGCTTTCTCTTTCTGCGTGTGCTTCAACTTCTTTAACTGTAGGATGGAATTTATCATAGAATTCCTGCATCATTTTTGTCCAATCGACATTTCCTTCTGCAATTTCATCAAAATCTTGTTCCACTTTTGCAGTGAAATTATAATCTAATATGTTTCCGAAATTCTTAACTAAGAAATCCGTAACAATCGTTCCAATATCTGTTGGAACTAATTTTCCTTTATCGGAACCAGTATTTTCTTTCAATAATTTCTCACCAACTTTTCCCGATTGCAAAATCAATTGCGTGTAATTACGTTCTTGACCGTCTAAATTTCCTTTTTCAACATAATTTCTGTTGATGATTGTAGAAATTGTTGGCGCATACGTTGACGGACGACCAATTCCAAGTTCTTCCAGTTTTTTTACCAAAGAAGCTTCTGTATATCTTGCTGCCGCTCTCGAATATCTTTCGGTTGCAGTAATGTAATTGTTTTGTAATTTTTCGTTAACTTTCATTGCCGGCAACATTCCTTCTTGCTCTTCTTCGTCGTCATCGTGACCTTCCAAATACACTTTTAGAAATCCTTCAAAAAGCAAAACTTCTCCTGAGGCTGTAAATATTTCACTATGATTGTTTGCTTCAATTTTCACATTGGTACGTTCCAATTTTGCATCGCTCATTTGAGAAGCTAATGTTCTTTTCCAAATCAAATCATACAAACGCGCTTGGTCTCTATCAATGTTCACGGTGTGTCGCGACATATCAGTTGGACGAATCGCCTCGTGCGCTTCTTGAGCACCTTTGCTTTTATTGACAAATGTTCGTGGTAAAGAAAATTCAGCACCATACGATTTTATGATTTCCGCTTGTGCCGCTTCCATTGCGTCTTTAGACAAGTTTACACTATCCGTTCTCATATACGTTATGAGTCCTGCTTCGTACAAACGTTGCGCCAACTGCATTGTAATTCCAACTGGCAAGTACAATTTTCTTGCAGCTTCTTGCTGTAAAGTAGAAGTTGTAAATGGTCCCGTTGGTGATTTTTTGGTAGGTTTCGTTTCTAAATCTGCTACCTTATATATAGAACCTAAATTTTTATTTAAAAAATCTTCGGCTTCTTTTTTAGTATTGTAATTTTTTGGCAATTTAGCTTTGAAGGCTTTTCCTGCTTCGTTTGTGAATTCTGCTACAATAGAATAAGTTGCAACGGCATTGAAATTTTGAATTTCTCTTTCTCGTTCTACAATTAACCGAACAGAAACAGATTGAACTCGACCTGCAGAAAGTCCGCCTTTTATTTTTCTCCAAAGAACAGGCGACAATTCGTAACCTACTAATCGATCTAAAACTCTTCGGGCTTGTTGTGCGTTTACTAAATTATAATCTATTTCACGTGGATTTTCAATGGCTTTTAAAATCGCTGTTTTGGTGATTTCGTGAAATACAATTCGCTTCGTTTTCTTTTTATCCAATTTTAATTCTTCGGCAAGATGCCAAGAAATGG
>CANIFM010000157.1 GCA_947466955.1 Bacteroidota bacterium | reverse complement strand
CCTCGCTATTTCCCTCACGATAATCTAAAGTACTTACAGTTTCATACCCATAAAAGTCTCTTTCACGACGATCGTATTTCCCGTTTTCATACTTATACTCTTTTTTGTAAGTATCATTTCCGTCATTGACCTTGTCATAGCCATCATAAATACTAACGCTGCTCATTGCCCATTTTGGATGAGGATTGTTGTAGTCAATGGGTTGTACTGTATAGTCAATTGTAAAACTTCCTCCTAATGGGTTGGTGACAGCTTTTAGCTTGTTGGTTCTTCGGATAAGGGAAGGATAAACATTTATATCTGTTCCGCTACTTTCAATATAATCAGTATAGCCATCACCATTAAAATCTGAATAGGATTTATGTACATCTGAAACCGTTAAATTTGCACTTCCAGAAAGTGTTGCTCCAAATTTTAAGAATATAATTGGGAAAAAACCACAGCAAATTGGAAAACCCCAAAATCCAGTAACAGAACCAGATAAAGATAATGAGTTATTTTCGTTAAGATTTTTATTTGTATTTGCGGTTTCGTTTTGCATTGATGAAAAATTATTTCCAGTATTGAACCTAACATTGGCTAAGTTTTCGTTAGTTGGGACTTCCAAAATATCAATTAAACCATCGCTATTCAAATCTTGAAATGTAACCGTAGAATTTCCAGCATTCATACTATATCCTGTTGAAATACTAAATGGAATTGAACCTAAATTAAAAGAATAAGGAACACTTAAATTTATAGCAAAAGTAGTTGGTTTGCTTTCGCTACCATTTAAATAATTAAAATTTTCATATAATCCATTATTGGTGTTTTTGCCTAAATTAAGTTGGTAAGTATAATTATTGCTATCATCTCCATTAAATTTAACTCTATCAGGCAACCCATCACCATTAAGATCAGACCAAAAATATTCTTCTTTATCTCTTCCTTCTAAATTTACAGAAATTCCTATAAAACTAGCTGGAGTACCGATTTTAGAGAGAATTTTCCCCATTACTGAAGTTCCTTTTACGGACGCTGTTATTTCTGCAACTTCTTTAATACCAGCAATAATTGCTCCCCCTGAGGTAGAAATTCCTTTGTTATTGTTATCCGAAGTGGTTAAATCAGACCATGTGTGAGTCATTTGAGGACGATGGCCTCCTGTCATATTACTTGGTTGAATAAATTCATTAGAAAATATATCTGGATATTGGTCTCCATTCAAATCCATAAAATCAGCAGTTGTAACACTATAACTTGATTTGCTTTGGCTATAATTTGTAGGTCCCCAACCTCCAGTCCAACTTCGAGCAACACTTTTATGGTTTTTAGTAATTGCATTCATACCCGTAAATAAATTACCTGCTAATAATTGACTGTCTGTCTCTGAACCAGCTAAAAAATTTCCCAAATAAGAAGTTCCAAAATCACCATTTCTCATTTGCGAATCAGAAGTATATTGGGAATCATACAAACCTATCCATTTTTCAAAAGGCTCTGCCAATTCATTAGGTAGGTAATCACTCTTTTTTTTCTCTTGAATTCTAAATGCACTCATTTTTATCACACTTGTTGGTGGTAGTGTAAATCCTGAAAGTTGTGCCTGTAATGCCGTAACAATTAATGATATATTAGAACTGTTTATACTGGCTGCTGGAGGTAAATTTAATGCTGTATTAATTGCATTTATAGTACAAGCTTGTACTACCGCTGGATCTGTGCTGTTGCAAGAATTTAAATTTATTCCTAAAACATTTGCAATACTATTAAGATTGTATCCATTGACAAGGTCATTGTTTATTAATTTACTATGCAAATCATGTGGTATGGTAGCATTAGTATCACCATCTGCATTATAAATAAATTGTCCCCAACCTCTGTACATCGGTCCTAATATTGGATTTTTTTTGAATAATGTTGTGCTGTTGCAATTAACATAATTTGAACTCGTTGAAATTGGCGATAAGATACCCGAACTGTAAGTAATGTTACCATAGCCCAATATAACATTTTTATAACCAAAACTATTTAGTGGAATTCCATAAGTAACATCGTGATTGTATTTTGCAAATAGACTAGCATTTGTACTATTTATTATAAATTCATAACTTAAATTATTTGCAGAATACATATTAGTATTAAAAGTAATCGGTACAGTTTGACTAGAGATGCCTACTAACGAAATTTCACCAGCATTAATATTAACTTTTGTTTTACCAATAGTATAACCATCTTTTTTAACAATAAATAAAAAACTACCAGTATCTGCTGCTGCTAGTAAATTACTAGTACCTGCCATTTTTTTAAATCTTGGCAAAACACTATAAGTTTGCACACCTATAGGGGGAGTCCAAATCGGGTAAGATACCGTTGTGTTTTTATTTAAAAATTCATTGTTTTTTTCATTATAAATATCATAAAGAGGGACGATATACTTTTTACTTGTACCACTTTGTATCCCTTGAGAAATTGCATTTGTATCTGGTGTGTATTCAAAAGTTGGTTTCCAAAATATGTCTTTCCATCTAACATTTGAATCGGAATTTATATAAAATCTATAGTAAAACTTATGACCTGATGGAATGGTCGTCGTATAGTTAATATTAGTTACATCATTTAGCAAAGAATTAGATATTGGATTTACAGTTGTATTATTACTTTGTGGGCAAAATTTTTCATAAATTGTTGTAAAAATTGGAGCTGTGTTTGGAGCAGTTTCAATTTTAACAATTTTAAAAGTTACATCGTCTGAAAGTTGTGAAATGTCAATTGAATTCCAATTTATAGAATAATGTCCTGTGTTTTGTACTATTGCATCTTGATTGTCGCTCAAAATAAAAGCATCGTTATAACTCACACTATCTAAATCAATATTATTTTCGTCAGAATAATTAGTAGGGTATGGGTTATTATATCCTGACAAATAATGCACAATTGGATTTGTTTTCAAAATTTCATTTGTATCATTTCTAGTTTTATGTAATCGAAAATAAATTTTTTGACCTTCAACAACATGCATTCCAAAGGTATTAATTTGAGGGTTGCAACTACTCACTGTAGCATATCCTAAAGGAGGTGTGTTACCATAATAATTTGTAAATTGGATGTTATCTGAAGTAGTAATGTTGTCAAATTGTTTTAAATAAATTCTAAATGGCTGACATGGGTTTGTTGTTGTGCCAAGATTAGTCTCAATACTGTAAATAACCTTATCTGTAGGTAGTAGAGGTAAAAACTGAATACTATCGTCAATACCAATAATTCCTTCTCTTGGAGCTTCCCAAACTCTGACAAGATCGTATTCATTTGAGCCATTTTCATCAAATTCGGAGGGAAAATGAGTTGCTGGTATTGTATTTGGGGAAGCAGTAATCAACATGTTTGGTGTTTTTTGGCTTGATGTATCATAAATTACATCTCCTGTAACTGTGTCTAACCTGTTAAAGTAGACTTTATCATCATTTACAATATCGGGCAAACCATCTCCATTACCATCTGTAAAATATATGTTGGTGTCCTCTGAAGATTTAAATCTTTTAGTGCCAAAGTAACCATCCCATAATAAACTGATGTCCCAAGTTTCACCAAACATGGTTTTTGTCCAACCACTACTTTTATAAAAATTATTTATATTTAAAATATTTTTAGGTACATCATTAAAATAACTATTTCCTCTTGCATCCTTAAAATGTTGAAAATAATATAAATTATCATCATATCGATAAACAACATCTTCTAACCCATTACCATCCATATCTTTTAAAGTGATTTTACCTTTACTATTGGAACTGGATTCACCAAAAGGAGCTCCAACAGAAAAAATTTGTGCTGGGTCATTTGAAACCCCAAACAAGTCTATCCCAACAGCTGGTCTGACTCCCCAGTCTGTTTGTATAGTTTCGTTAGCATTAATTCTTGAAGCTCTTAATAGGTTTCCCATTTCTAAAGTAAATTGTGCCGGTTTGTTTGGAATACTTATTTTTATGGGTGTTGTATCAAATAAAGTAAATTTTTCACTAGCTAAATCATCATAGTAATCAAATTTATGGTTATAAAATTCCTTGTTATTTGCATCAAACTCTGTTGCTTTAAATAATAATGATTTTTGAAAACGACCATAAACATAATCAAAACGATAAGTTCTTATCATTTCTTTCCCATTACCCACATAAATAGAAGCCAATCGATAAGGTTCTATTTGTTTCATCCCTAAACGCGCATTTATATTTATATCTGTTCTTATATTTGATTCCTCCTCAAATGTTATAGAATACAGTCCCTTGGATTCCTTAAATCCAGTGTAATAAATGGTTTTTATGTGAAAAATATTTCCTCCGTTAAGATTTTCATTAGCATCTGTAAATTGTGTTGGCGACTCATTTCTGTATTCATAGATGACATTATTACCATATACATCTTCGGTCATGTACAAGCCCCAATGCACAATTTCTGAGCTATTTGTCATAGGAGTACAATCTGGATTATTGGCTAATGGATTTTGTGTTTTTCTGATAATTGTATTCTCTTTAATCCCTTTTTCATCTCCTCCGTACCAATTTTTTGAACCATCTGTATTTGTTACTTTCCAATAATAAGTAGTCGGAGAGGCTCCCAATCGTTCTATTTTTGAGAAACTTCCCTGTTTTCTTGGTGTAAATATTTTAACATTTTCTATAGTTGCATAAGTCCTAGCAATTGGTGAAGTATCAAATCCTATTGATCCATCGGTAAGGTTAACATCGGAATGTCTGTTTGGCATCCAATCTGAACCGTTACTTAACTTTGGATACATTAGTTGCTCCCCACCCAATTTATAAATTTCAGATTCATTAATAGGGTCAAAAGTTGGAACACCCCATCTTGTATCTAAGCTAACTGAAGGAATGTTTATGTCCCAGCCTTCACCTAACCAGCCATTGCCTCCTCCACTTGAATATTGCAACGCAATTTGAGGCTGCATTCCTTTTCTACCCGCTGGAATTTTAATTGGGTAACTCACATTCGCATCTCCTTTTTGAGAAACCTCCGGCGGACTAATTATCGTCATTTCTGATGAAGGGTCAGCTGCTTTTATGTCGTTCATCATTGTGGAAGTAAAACCTGCCGTTTCTGGACTTTCAGGTGCTTGTATTATTCCGTTAATGTAATCTGTAAAATGAGTGGTAAGTACCGAAACTGTTTTTTCCTTTTCATTTATTGTATCTCTTTTTACCGCTACCCAACTTTTAGAATCGGTATTAAAATAAAAAGTTTTGATGTCTTTTACTCCGTAGCCTTTTGGAAGTAATTTTTCATCGTACGCAATTTTCAAGAGAACAGGAATTTTAAATGTCGTACCATCAGGCAAAAATCGATACCCCAAACCGCCTTTCGTTACATTTATCATTCCAGAACTTAAAGGAGCAATATCAATGTTTCTTAATTTGGTAATACTAATCTCTTTGGTTTCCGATAAGGAATTTTCTTTAATGACTAATGAAGCACCATCGCCTTCAAGTTCTCCAGATATGGCAGCTCCAAATATTTTGGCAGCTCTATTTGAAATTGGCTCAATTGAAAAAAGAGAGTCTGCTTCATTTAGGGTATCAAAGGGAACAATCTCCTGACCAAGTAGTCCATTTGAATCTATTGCTTTTACCACTAAAAATTTTCTGTTTTTTAATGCTGGAGTTAAGGTAATAAAACCTTCAAACTCATCTCCGTTCAGTATTAATGGTTGGTCTTCAATATAGACTTTAGTAGTTGCAGTAATGGCACTCCTAAGAAAGCCTTTTACATACATTTTATTGTCTTTGATATAGGTAGTATTCAAGCTATTGAGAACAACCAAGGGAAGTACTGCATTTTCTTTTACTTCCTGAACCTCAATTTTTATATTTCTTACTTCATATTGGTATTCTGCACCTTTAGGTATAGAAAACATAATTTTATTTGTACCTTTTCGTAACCACATTGGGTTTAACTCTTCCTTTTGTGATGACCAACTTTGTTGTTGTTTGACAAGATATCCACCCGTTGCAAAACGATTATTGATACTTCTTGATACGGCACTATTATCCTGAACTCCATACAATTCATAACTTAAAAAATACCTCTTTTTTGATTCTGGTTGCGTAATTAGAGAAAATTTAAATAAATTGTCTTTAGGATCGTCTAAAGGATTTTGTATAGAAACTCCAATAATTCCATGTTGGATGTCAAAAGGAATTACAGTATTATTTGAACCTAATTGAGGTAAAGCTTTATTACTAGCTTTGGTTGTTTGACCAGCTATATTCTGTTTATAATAGGGGTTATTGATTAAATTCGTTTGACTTTCATTTAATGACGTGTTGTAATTCGGCAAACTTGAACCTAAATAATGTAATGGCGACACCCTATTAATATAAGCTGAAATCAATGATTGAGAGGGTGCGATGAAGCTACTGTGCAACATTACAACTAGCATTATTTTATGTGCAATTACAACTGCTTTATTTTGAATCTTTGTAGG
>CANIFM010000156.1 GCA_947466955.1 Bacteroidota bacterium | reverse complement strand
TTCAAAACAGTATCGTGATCTTCCAAAGTACTTGCTTCAATTTCTTTTCTGATAGCAATCATAGCATCACAAAAACGATCTAAT
The DNA here is from genome assembly GCA_947466955.1 of Bacteroidota bacterium. GTDB lineage: Bacteria > Bacteroidota > Bacteroidia > Flavobacteriales > Flavobacteriaceae > Flavobacterium. Next base: position 6,425 of record CANIFM010000156.1, on the reverse strand, counting down.
TCTTCTAAATTTTCGCTTTCTGTTGGCTCAATCATCAAGGTTCCCGCTACTGGAAATGAAACTGTAGGAGCATGAAAACCGTAATCCATTAATCGTTTTGCAATATCGGTAACTTCCACACCTTTTTGTTTGAAGGGACGACATTCCAAAATCATTTCGTGAGCTGCACGACCCATTTCGCCAGAATACAAAGTATCATAATGACCGTTCAAACGCTCTTTAATATAATTGGCATTTAGAATCGCATATTTTGTAGCATTTGTAACTCCTTCTGCTCCTAACATAGAAATATATCCATAAGAAATCAAGCACACTAAAGCAGATCCCCAAGGCGCTGCAGAAATGGCTGTTATAGCGTTTTCTCCTCCAGTACAAATTAATGGATTTGATGGTAAAAAGGGAACTAATTGTGGTGCAACACAAATTGGACCCACACCAGGACCTCCACCACCGTGAGGAATTGCGAAAGTTTTATGTAAATTTAAATGACAAACGTCTGCGCCAATTGTTGCAGGATTTGTCAATCCTACTTGCGCATTCATATTGGCACCGTCCATATAAACTTGCCCGCCATTATCGTGAATTAATTGTGTAATTTCTCTAATAGCACTTTCAAAAACACCATGAGTCGATGGATAAGTTACCATTAAACAAGAAAGATTGTCCTTGTGAAGAATTGCTTTTTCACGCAAATCGTCCACGTCAATATTTCCGTTTTCTAATGTCTTAGTAACAATAACTTTCATTCCTGCCATAGCCGCCGAAGCTGGATTTGTTCCGTGTGCAGACGATGGAATTAAAGCGATATTTCTGTGATGATCGCCACGAGATTGATGATACGCACGAATAACCATAAGTCCCGCATATTCGCCTTGAGCACCTGAATTTGGTTGCAAAGTAGTACCTGCAAAACCAGTAATCACATTTAATTGTTGTTCTAATTTGGTCAACATTTCTTTATATCCTTGCGCTTGGTCAACGGGTACAAAGGGGTGAATGTTATTCCATTGTGGATTGCTTAAAGGCAACATTTCTGCTGCTGCATTTAGTTTCATGGTGCAAGAACCCAAAGAAATCATTGAATGATTTAAAGATAAATCTTTACGCTCCAACATTTTAATATACCGCATCATTGCTGATTCCGAATGGTATTTGTTGAAAACATCATGTTGTAAAAATGAAGAAGTCCTACTTAAAGTTGAAGGAAAATGATTCGTTTCAGTCAATTCTTGAATTGTAGTTGCCTGCGTTCCTTTAGCGGAAGCGAAAACACCAATAATTTTATTTAAATCGGCAATACTTGTGGTTTCATTCAAAGAAATGGAAACCGAATTATCGTCGATATAGTAAAAGTTAATTTCGTTTTCTAACGCAATTTTATTTACTTTTTTTGAATCTGCTTTTACAACGATGGTGTCGAAAAAGGCTTTGTTTGTTTGTTCGAAACCTAATTTTGTTAGTTCGTTTGCCAAAGTTGCTGCCGAAGCATGCACCTTATTGGCAATATATTTTAATCCTTTAGGACCGTGAAAAACGCTGTACATTCCCGCCATTACTGACAATAATACTTGTGCCGTACAAATATTTGATGTCGCTTTATCACGTTTTATATGTTGTTCACGAGTTTGCAAAGCCATTCTCAAAGCGCGATTTCCATTCGTGTCCACCGTAACTCCAATAATTCTTCCTGGCATACTTCTTTTGTATTCGTCTTTAGTTGCAAAATAAGCAGCATGAGGACCTCCGTAACCTAATGGAATTCCGAAACGTTGTGTGGTTCCTAAAACTACATCGGCGCCCATTTCTCCTGGAGGAGTTAATTTTACTAAGCTTAAAATATCAGCGGCAACAGCAACTTTTATCTCGTTTTCTTTTGCTTTAGCAATAAATCCTGCGTAATCGTGAACCTGTCCGAATTTCCCAGGATATTGAAGAATTGCTCCGTAGAATTCAGTTGAAAAATCAAAATTTTCGTGGTTTCCTATTACTAATTCTACCCCAATTGGTGCAGAACGCGTTTGTAAAACCGATAAAGTTTGAGGTAAAATTTCTTCAGAAACGAAGAATTTACAAACATTATTTTTCTTTTGGTCACGAGAACGAACATCAAATAATAAAGCCATAGCTTCAGCAGCTGCAGTTCCTTCGTCAAGCAAAGAAGCATTTGCGATTTCCATTCCCGTCAATTCAATAACCATGGTTTGAAAGTTCAAAATAGCTTCCAATCGGCCTTGCGCAATTTCTGCTTGGTACGGCGTATAAGCTGTGTACCAACCCGGATTTTCAAAAATATTTCTTTGAATTACAGCAGGAACAATGGCTTGGTTGTAACCTAAACCAATATAGGATTGAAACATTTTATTTTTATTTCCTAAGGCAGTAATATGATTTAGAAATTCATATTCTGTCATCGCAGGATCTAAATTCAAAGGGGATTTTAACCGAATATCATCTGGAATTGTTTCTAAAATCAATTGGTCAAGCGTTTCGGTACCAATAGTTTTCAGCATGTGTTGAAGGTCATTTTCTCTTGGCCCAATGTGTCTTAAAGCAAAAGCATCTGTTTTCATATCGTAATTAAAGTGTAGTTATTTTAGAAATGCAAATTTATGCATTATTATCAAAGTTTAGGTTGATTTAGCCCTCAAATTCTAAGAATTTTTCAACTAAAACCCATTCTTATTAACAGTTTGATTAAATTTGTTTAATGAAACTTTTAAAACAACTTTTAGATTTTTATATCAATTCGAGCATTCACGTTGCGTTATCGTGTTTTGCGTTGGTAAAAGTTACTTATTTAATGTTGAACATTACAACTGATAATTGTGTTGCGTTTTTTGCTTTTTTTGGAACAATTGTAGGATATAATTTCGTGAAATTTGACGCTTTGGCTCGTGCCAATAAAAATAAAATGCGAAGTCAATTGAAAGCTATTACTGCATTTAGTTTAGCATCCTTATTATTAGTGATTTTTTGTTTTTTCAAATTACAAAACACAGCTAAAATTAGCGCCCTCATCTTTTTAGTATTTACAATTTTATATACACTCCCCTTTTTTCCAAATAAGAAAAACGCAAGAAACTGGGCTGGATTTAAAATTTATATTGTTACAATTTGTTGGGTTGGGGTTACGGTCATTCTGCCAATTTTAAATTCAGAAGTTGCTATCCAGAATGCTTATTATATGATCACATTGGAACGGTTTTTATTGATTTTTACTTTAATTCTAATTTTTGAAATTATAGATTTAAAAACGGACGACCCACATTTGAAAACCGTACCGCAGCAAATAGGTGTGAAGCGAACTAAAATTCTTGGATTTGTTTTATTGACGGCTTTTTGTGGACTAGGTTTTTTTAATAGCAATAGCAACATTCAAATTTCAGGTTTGCTATTGAATTTTGTAATTGCTACAGTAATTGCTTTATTTCTGTTTGTTGCAAATGAAAACCGTTCAAAATACTACACCTCATTTTGGGTGGAAAGTGCGCCGATTTTTTGGTGGCTTTTATCGTTAACTTTAAAATAAAAAAACCGAAGTTTTCACTTCGGTTTAAAATATCTAAATTAATCCAGCACGTTTCAATAACGCATCGGGTTTTGGTTCTTGACCTCTAAAGCGTTTGTATAAAATCATTGGATGCTCCGTTCCGCCTTTAGAAAGCACATTTTCTTTGAATTTTGTTGCCACTTCTTTATTAAAAATTCCTTTTTCTTGGAAATAAGCAAAAGCGTCAGCATCGAGAACTTCCGCCCATTTGTAACTGTAATATCCAGAAGAATATCCGCCTTGAAAAATATGCGAAAAAGCAGTACTCATTGCGTTTTCTTTGACTTCAGGATACAATTGTGTAGCCGAAAATTGTTCGGTTTCAAACGTTTTTATGTCTTTTATATTCGATGGATCTTGACCGTGCCAACCCATATCTAACAATCCAAAACTCAATTGGCGCATCGTTGCCATTCCTTCTTGGAAACTGGCACTTTCTTTGATTTTTTGAACTAATTCCATCGGAATCATCTCGTCGGTTTGATAATGATAGGCAAACAAAGCCAATGCTTCGGCTTCGTAACACCAGTTTTCCATAATTTGACTTGGCAATTCCACAAAATCCCAATATACATTTGTTCCCGACAAACTTGGATACTCAGTATTCGCCAACATTCCGTGCAAACCGTGTCCGAATTCGTGAAATAAAGTGGTTACTTCGTTGAAAGTCAATAAGGATGGTTTTGTTTCTGTGGGTTTTGTAAAATTACAAACATTCGAAATGTGCGGTCTTTCATTGCTTCCGTCCTTAATATATTGCGATTTATAAGAAGTCATCCAAGCGCCGTTTCGTTTTCCTTTTCTTGGGAAAAAGTCAGCATAAAAAATGGCAACGAATTGATCGTCTTCATCTTTTACTTCATACGTTTTTACTTCTTCGTGGTATTTATCAATGTCGAAAATTTCTTCAAATGTGATTCCGTATAATTTTTGAGCCACTGTAAAAGCACCGTCTAAAACTTTTTCTAATTGGAAATAGGGCTTCAATGTTTCATCGTCTAAATTGAATAATTGTTGTTTCAATTTCTCGGAATAATAGGCGCCGTCCCATTTTTCTAATTGGTCAATCCCGTCTATTTTTTTTGCGAAAGCAGTCAATTCGGCAAATTCTTTTTGAGCGGCTGGTTTGGCTTTTGCCAATAAATCATTGGAGAATGTTTTTACTTTCTCTGGATTTTCAGCCATTCTTTCTTCTAAAACAAAATGAGCGTGCGTGGCGTAACCCAAAACTTGCGCTCTGTCGAAACGTAATTTTGCGATTTTCAAAACGATTTCTTGATTGTCGAATTCATTGTTTTGAAAAGCACGTGCTCCGAAAGCAATTGCCATTTTTTTACGCAATTCCCGATTATCGGAATACGTTACAAATGGAATGTAACTTGGATGATCCAAAGTAAAAATCCAACCTTCTTTTTCAAGGCTTTTCGCCAAGGAATGAGCGGCTTCTATTGTTCCTTCTGGCAAACCTGATAAATCTTTTTCATCGGTTAGATGCATTTGAAACGCTTGGGTTTCAGCCAAAACATTTTCGCCAAATTGCAAACTCAATTTTGATAATTCTTTGTCGATTTCTCGTAGAATGGTTTTTTTATCATCAGATAAATTGGCGCCATTTCTAGAAAAGCTTTTATATTTTTTGTCTAAAAGCGTGGTTTGTTCCGGGTTTAGATTTAAAGTTTCTTTTTGTTCGTAAACCGCTTTTACTTTTGCAAATAAAGCCGCATTTAGGCGAACATCATTTCCAAATTCGGATAATAATGGCGAAACTTCTTGTGCGATTTTTTGCATTTCGTCACTGGTTTCAGCAGAATTTAGATTGAAAAAAATACTTGAAATTCGGTCTAAAGTATTTCCGCTAAACGCCAATGTTTCGATTGTATTTTCGAATGTTGGCTTTTCCGAATTGTTTACAATAGCATCGATTTCGGCTTTCGCCAATGCGATTCCTTCTTGAAATGCAGGAAGATAATCCTCATTTTTAATTTGAGAAAATGGCGCGGTGTTGTATTTCGTATTGAAATATTGAGTTAATATGCTCATGATATGTTTTTCTTTTTCCTGCAAGGTTTTTAAAACCTTGTAGGTATTATTAGTTTTTTTCTTTTTTGAGAAATACACCTACAAGGTTCAAAAAAAACCTTGCAGGACGGAATTTCCTTTGTGGGCTAGCCCCGATAGAAATGGAAATCCTTTTCTTTTTTTCTTTAAAAAAGAAAAGATTGCAATGAAGAGCGGGAAATAGCTCCTAAAAAAACAGCTGTTATTTCTTTAGACTTTCGGAAGATTTATATACGGATTCTTTCAAACCTTCTTTGTAAAAAACGATTTTATCTAAAACACATTTGTCTTGCGTTCCGATAATTTGGGCGGCAAGAATTCCAGCATTTTTGGCTCCGTTTAAAGCTACAGTTGCAACGGGAACACCACCTGGCATTTGCAAAATAGACAAAACGGAATCCCAACCATCAATAGAATTACTTGATTTTATAGGTACTCCGATTACGGGAAGTGGCGACATTGAGGCGACCATTCCAGGCAAATGAGCCGCTCCACCAGCTCCTGCAATGATAACTGATATTCCTCGAAGATGGGCGTTTTTGCTAAAATCAAAAAGTTTTTCGGGAGTTCTGTGGGCAGAAACAATATCGACTTCGATTTCGATGTCAAAACCATTTAGAATGTCGATGGCCTCCTGCATTATTGGCATGTCGGAAATGCTTCCCATTATTACGGCTACTTTCATAATCAGCCCCCTAACCCCCGAAGGGGGAATTCCTACTGGGGGTAAAGTAGGGTTTTAGTTATTATTTTTAAGCGTTTAAAACTCCCCCTTAGGGGGTTGGGGGGCTTTTACCCTAATTGTATTCTTAACGTC
>CANIFM010000155.1 GCA_947466955.1 Bacteroidota bacterium | reverse complement strand
TTTTATTTTTTGTTTAATTTGCTTTGGGCAATGAATTACCATCGGGTGCCATTATTTGAAAAAATGGCGATTGAACGGAAATATTCCAATGAAGATTTGCTGAAATTTACGAAAGTTCTGATTGCAAAAACAAATGAAATTCACAGTCAAATTCAGAAAAATGACAGTTTGAAAGTTGTTTTTCCGTATTCGCAAGAGCAGGTTTTTGAAATGAATTTGAAAGGTTACCAGTTGCTTTCTAACCAATTTTCAAGTTTTGAATATACCAATCCCAGCGTTAAGAAATCGCTTATTAGTTTGCCGTTGAGTTATATGGGTTTTGGTGGTTATTTGAATCCGTTTACGAATGAAGCTCAGGTAAATGACAAAGGGCCAATGTATAATTTCCCAACAACAGTTTGTCATGAAATGGCGCATCAATTGGGATATGCTTCGGAAAGTGAGGCAAATTTTATTGGGTTTTTAGCGTCTATAAAAAATGAGAATTTGTATTTTCAATATTCAGGTTACAGTTATGCATTGCGGTATTGTTTAGGAAATTGGCGAATTCGAGATGAAAAAGTTTTCGATGAATTACTAAAAACGATTCATCCTGGAATTTTGAAAAACTACAAGGAAAGTGAAGAATTTTGGAAGAACTACGAAACTTTTATAGAAAAAGGATTCCAAATATTTTACGATAATTTCCTGAAATTCAATCAGCAAAAAGATGGTTTGGGTGGCTATAGTAAATTTGTAGATTTAATGGTAAATTACTATAAAGACAAATCATTTTAGGGAAGTTTTACTTTTTTCGGACAATTCCAAGTATTCAAATGAATTTTAGTCTAGCCCTGATGGAAATGGAAATCCCACGTCATTGCGAGGCACGAAGCAATCTCGTGGATTGCAATGGTCAGCAGGAATTGCAATTGCTGAAAATGCAGGAACAATTCGCTCCAAATGAAAAAAAAACTTTTTAAATCTCGACTTATTATTTGCTTTTGAAATATTTGAAAGGAACTAAAAGCATACCGAAACATTCGCCATCGCCTTTTCCAACGTGTTTGTGGTGCATTTTGTGCGCTCTTCTAACCGCTCGAGAATATATGTTATTTGCATTTCGAAATAGTTTGAAACGCTGGTGGATGAAAATATCGTGGACCATAAAATAGGCAAAACCGTAAGCAAAAATCCCTAAACCAACTGCCAAGCCAAGTTCGAAAATCCCGCTTCTCCAGAGAAAGAAAAATCCCATACTGACGACGGCGTAAAAAATGAAGAATAAATCGTTGCGTTCAAACCAAGAATCGTGATCTTTTTTGTGGTGATCTTCGTGTAAAACCCAAAGAAAACCGTGCATAATGTACTTGTGACTGAACCACGCCATAAATTCCATAAAGAAAAAAGTAACGAAAAAGACTGCGATATAAATCCACATAATCGATTAATTTAAATGATGTTTAATTTGTAAGTGAAATAACATTTTGCAAAAAGTCCGTATTTTTGGTAATTAGAAACTCGAATTCTTGTGTTTTTAATTTCTGCAGATGGCGTACTTTTTAGTTTTGAAAGCAACTTTTTATAATAAATGTAAGCGGTATAAACGCCGAATTTTGCTTCTATTGGCAAATGAATTAAGCCTTCGTAACCTGCTTTGAAATCCGCTTCAATTTCTTCAATAATCTTCAGTTTTGAAACTTCATCTAATTTTGATAAATCTGTATTTGGAAAATAAGTACGGTTTAAATCTTCAAAATCGGCTTTTAAATCTCTAAGGAAATTCACTTTTTGAAAGGCGGAACCCAATCGCATAGCGGAATCTTTGAGGGTTTCATATTTAGAATCGTCACCGTTTACAAAAACTTTTAAACACATTAAACCAACCACATCCGCCGAACCAAAAATGTATTCGTTGTATTCGGATTCTGTTTTATATTCCGTTTTGGTCAAATCTAATTTCATACTTTTCATAAAAGCTGCAATCAATTCGTCTGGAATTTCATATTTAGTTACCGTATATTGAAAGGCATTTAGAATAGGATTCAGGCTGATTTTATTTTGCAAAGCCATTTCCAAATCTTTTCCAAAATTGGCAAATAATTCCTCCTTATTATAGTCGTGAAAACTATCTACAATTTCGTCTGCAAAACGCACAAAACCATAAATATTATAAATATCTTGTCTGATATTTGGCGCAAGCATTTTTACCGCCGAAGAAAAGGAAGTACTGTAGGATTTTGTAACGTTTCGGCTACAATCAAAAGATATTTTGTCAAAAAGGTCTTTCATATCTAAAGGTGTTTTTCAATTAATTCGGAAACCAATTTTCCTGAAATCAAAGCTGGCGGAACACCTGGCCCTGGAACAGTTAATTGCCCCGTAAAATATAAATTCTCTACCTTTTTGCTTTTTAATTTTGGTCTCAAAAACGCTGTTTGTAGCAGTGTATTTGCCATTCCATAGGCATTACCTTTATAGGAATTATAGACTTCTTCAAAATCGTTTTTGCAAAAAGATTCCTTAAAAATAATATTATTTTTTATATTTTGTTGTGTTAATGTTTCAAAACGATCAATTATTTTTTCAAAATAGGCTTCTCGTAATGCTTCAGTATCTTCAATTCCGGGTGCTAACGGAATTAAGAAAAATCCAGATTCCATTCCTTTTGGTGCTGCAGTTTCATCTGTAATCGAAGGAAAATTAGCGTAAAACAATGGATTGTCAGGCCATTTTGGTTCGTCATAAATATCTTTGGCGTGCTGATTGAAATCGACATCAAAAAACAAAGCATGGTGCGTTATATTTTCAATTTTTTTATTAAAACCTACATAAAAGAGTAGGGAAGAAGGGGCAAAAGTTTTGCTTGCCCAATATTTTTCTGAATAGGCACGGTGTTCTTCATCCAATAAAGTTTCTGAATGATGATAATCGGCACCACTCAAAATGATGTCAGCATTTATTCGTTCACCGTTAATTTGCAATGCAACGGCAGTTTTATTTTCAACGATTATTTTTTCAATATTTGAATTCGTTTTAAATATTACTCCAAGTTCTAATGCCAAACTTTCCATACCACGAATTACGTCGTACATTCCTGTTTTTGGGTGCCAAGTTCCCATTCCAAAATCGGCATAATTCATAAAACTGTAAAATGACGGCGTGTCGGAAGGTTTTGCACCTAGAAATAAAACGGGGAATTCTAATATTTGAATTAAGCGTTCGTTCTTGAATTTTTTACGCACATCTTTGCTGATATTACTGAAGAATTGACCCACTTTCAAGGCGGTTTCTTTGGTAATTAATTCTAAGGCAGAAACCCCAGGACGGTAAACTAAATCTTTTATGGCAATATCATAATTGCTTTTGGCTTCTGCCATAAATTTTGCGAGAATGCTTCCGCTTCCTTTTTCGATGGATTCAAAAGTTTGGATAATTTCATCTAAATTGTCAGCAATTGCAATGAAATCCTCTATTCCATAATAAACTCTATAGGCTGGAGAAAGTTTTATTAATTCGTAATAATCGGAAGGTTTTGTATTAAAATCACCAAAAAATCGTTCAAAAACATCGGGCATCCAATACCAACTTGGTCCCATGTCAAACGTAAATCCATCTCTTTTTAATTGTCTGGCTCTTCCGCCAATGGATGTGTTTTTCTCATATACAGTAACTTTATGACCTTTTTGAGCCAAATAGCAAGCTGCTGCCAATGATGAAAAACCAGAACCGATAATTTTAATATTTTTTTTCATTTTAAATTTAAAAGGGAAAAACTAAAATAAGGATTTTTATTTATAAATAAACTACAAGGTCGGAAATAGATCTAAAAATTCTAGTTTTGTCTGAAATATTTTTAGGATCTATAAAATCCACCATTCTTCCTAAAAGCCATAATTCAGTATTGTCATCATTTAATACTTCATCATTTATTGCTTTTATATAGGGATTAATTTCTTCTTTATTTGGCTCAACAGTTAAGTAGGAAATGAAAGTAACATTGTTAAAATATTTTTTCAAATCCTTCAAATTATCCAAAGGAATGCTTTCGCCTAAATAAACTGAACGGTATCCGTGGTGCAAAATTTCATAATTTAAATACATCAATCCCAATTCGTGGATTTCATTAGAAGGAAGATACAATACAAATACTCTTTCATCATTTGTAGGCTGTAAAACTTGTAATTTCTCTGTGTTAATTAGTAATTTTTGCTTGATTAAATAGGAAATAAAATGTTCATGAGCAGGCGTAATTGTGTCGGATTGCCACAATAATCCTATCTCATTCATTAAAGGAATAAAAACCTCATAAAAAACTTCTCTGAATGTTTTCTCAGAAAGTAATGTATTGTAGGTTGTGAAAAATAAGGATTGGTCAAAATTTAACATCGCCATTTTGAAACAAGATATGGCGTGGCTTTTCACACTTTTATCAGAAATAATATCACGAACTACTTCGGGGATTTGTTGCTCAGAAAATTTTGCAATTCGAGATATTTTATACCCGTGTTCGTGTAGTAATGTAATGTTTAGTAGTTTCTGTAAATTTACTAAGTTATAATACCTTATATTAGTATCGGATCTCATAGGTTCTAGAACATTGTATCTTTTTTCCCATATCCTTATTGTGTGCGCTTTTATTCCTGATATGTTTTCAAGATCCTTGATACTAAAAACATTTTTTACATTGTTCATTGATTTGGTATATTTGTTAAACAAAAGTAGGCATTAAATTCTATAAAAAAAGGTATAGTTTAAAATAATTTAAGGGTTTAACTATTTTTGAATTAATTAAATTAATTTAAAAATAGATAAACCCTCGTTAAGTATAATAAATATTAGAGATGTTTAAACTTTCATGCTTGAAAATTAGTTGTGATAATTTGAATTTTTATTATCAGAAAATGGTTGATGTTCTTTTAATCTTCATGTAATGCTAAAATTGGAACGTCATTTTCGAACGCAAATGTTTTAATTAAACTTTTTCCAAATAGATTTTCAAAAAAATTATGTTTGTAAGAAAGCATTGCTAATAAATCGATGTCTTTTTGACTTAAAAAATCTGCGATTGAACCTTTTACATCTTCGCTTGCTATAATGAAAAATTCTACAGGTTCGTTTTTAAAGTCTTTTTTCCATTTGTCAATTACTGTTTGTTTTATATTTGAATCAAAAGTACGAACATATAGGCATTTTACTTTTGCATTTATTTGTTTTGCAAATTCTAACACTTGTTTTAAGGCAATTTTATCTTTTCTACTGTAACGTGTTGTAAGTCCAATTTTTTTAATTTTATCAAATTTTGCTTTATTAGGAACTGTAAGTGATATTATGGGAATTTTTTCAATAACAGTTCCAGCATTAGAACCTAAAAATAATTCTTTAAGTCCTGTTGCACCGCTTGTTCCCATTACGATTAAGTCAATTTTTTCCTCTTTCACAAGTCGTTTCATCACACTAATTAAATCACCCTGTTCCAAAACATGACTCATCGAAATTGAATCTAAATTGTGCTGTTCTGCAATTTCTCGAAGTAAAGGAACCTGATCTTTAAAATTCTCGAAATTACTCAATTCTATTGATTCGTAAACATCTGCTACATAGGTTGGATATCCTTCATAAGAAACGGGTGGCAAATCATAAACGTGTAAAACTATCAATTCAGCATCAATAAATTTTGCCATTTCTAAAGCATAAATAAAAGCATTATTTGCTGTTTTAGAAAAATCTGTTGGGAACAATATTTTTTTCATGATATTTGATTTTCAATTAGTTATATAAATTTACTCATTTTATTATTTATATTAGATGATTTTATTCAGTTTTACATAAGTTTAACATAAGGAAGTTTTGGAAGAAAATGGTATTAGATTTTCTGTATTTTTTTATTTTTGAATTGCAAATAGTAGTAACTATTAGCTTTGCGGTTATAGAAATTTTAAAGTAACTTTGCCTAAACACTCAATAATGACTACAGAAAATTTAATTGACCAAATTAAACTCAAAAAATCCTTTCTTTGTATTGGTTTGGATGTAGATTTGTTTAAAATTCCACCTCATTTATTAGAATTAGAAGACCCAATTTTCGAGTTCAATAAGGCGATAATTGATTCGACACACGATTTGGCAGTTTCCTACAAACCCAATACAGCTTTTTATGAAGCGTATGGAATTAAAGGTTGGATTTCATTGCAAAAAACAATCAATTACATCAACGAAAAACATCCTGAAATTTTCACAATTGCCGATGCAAAACGTGGCGATATTGGTAATACTTCCTCGATGTACGCCAAAGCATTCTTTGAAGATTTGAATTTTGATAGCGTAACCGTTGCGCCGTATATGGGAAAAGATTCGATTGAACCCTTTTTGGCATTTGACAATAAACATACGATTATGTTGGCTTTGACTTCTAATGAAGGCGCTTTTGATTTTCAAACGTTGAAAGTAGATGGAAGGGAGTTGTATAAACAGGTTTTGCAAACATCGAAAACTTGGAAAAATTCCGAAAACTTGATGTATGTTGTAGGTGCTACAAAAGCGGAATATTT
>CANIFM010000154.1 GCA_947466955.1 Bacteroidota bacterium | reverse complement strand
AAATTCGATTACGAAAGTAAATCGGGTAGTTGTTATTATTTCACAAAACTTGGAATGTATCGACTGTCAAACCATTGGGGTCGTTTAGCAAATAGTAAATGGCGATTAAATCCTTTGGATACAGACACTAACTTGAAATTCAAATGGGGTTTTGCGAATTGGAGTTCTTTTTATCCTGATAATGCAATTGATGAATTATATTTTATCCAACCTAATTATTTAAATAATACGGTTAATTACCAACATAAAAACAGCCCTGAATTTGATGAAAAAGCGATTCTTCGGACTAGTTTTGAAACCACAAAGAAGATAAAACAAATTCGGAATATTCTAACATTGACTTCTTGGGCAAAGTACTTTGAATATAATGATTTACAAGATTTACGAAAAATAATAATTCAAGAATTAGTCTATACAAATAAAAGTTTGGAGGAAATAAAACGCGAAATACAACAACTTTAAATCATATATTATGAGTAGAAATACTGAAAAAAACATTAAAAAGCACAATGATAAACTTCATAAAGCGCAATCAAAAGTAAAAAATGCTGAAATTGTGCGTAAAGAAAAATTGAAAGAAATTGTAAAGAAGTTCAATCAAAAAAACGCTAGTTCTAATGAAATTATAGGCAAAATTAATTAAGAAACATAACTTAATATCTTGTAAAATAAGAATACAAAAGGCGCTACAAATATTACGCTGTCTAATCGGTCTAACATTCCGCCATGACCAGGCATTATTTTTCCACTGTCTTTTACCCCGGCAATTCTCTTGAATTTGGATTCTATTAAATCTCCGATTGTACCCATAACACCAACAATTACTGCGATTATTGTCCAAATCAAAATTGATTTATCGCTAAATTGTAGGCTGGCTTTAATGTAATATCTTGATATTAAATAACCAGCTACTATTGCAAAAGTAATTCCACCAATGAAACCTTCTATTGTTTTTTTAGGGGATATCTTTTCAAATAATTTATGCTTACCAATAGATTTCCCTACAATATAGGCAAAGGTATCGTTCGTCCAAATCAGAATAAATAATCCAATAATGATTTTTGGATTGTAATCAATAGCTCCAAATGAAATTTTAGTAATAAAAACAAAAGGTAGAATTATATATCCTAATATATAAAGATATTTCGATGAAATACTAATAGTTTGAATGTTATCGTAGAATAAAAAAAGTATGCATTTTATAGAAACTACTAACGTAATGACTAATAGAATGATATCTAATTGTATTGTATTAATTGAAATGTTTATTTTACTTTGAAATAATTCATTGATTGTTTTAGTAGTAATTTTATTGTAGCTGCTAACCAAAGTTACAGCGATATAGAATAAAGCTCCAAATACAATTGGAATAACTTTGTTAATTTGAATTAAATTACAAAATTCATACAAAGTAATTATTAGGAAAATTCCAAATAGTGCAAAAAAACTTTCAGTAGAATAAAGAATGGAAACAAGTAATAAAAGTATGTAAATAGCCCCGGATATGGCTCTTTTTAGAGTTTCATTCATCTTATAAATCCTCTAAAAGCAATAAATATAGATTTTTTGCTGAACTTCCATAGTGCAAGAAATCTTCTTCTTTTACTTTTTCGAAATATTTAATAGTCGTAATATTTGTAGGATAGTCTTTTTCGTATTTCTTCTTAATCATGCGAAGTCCGTCACTTGTACTTTCCACAATTTGACTTGTAGTTGCTAAAATGATAATGTTTGTAGGTAACTCGTTTGGTTTTTTTTGTTTAATCTGGTTTGATGAAAATAAGATAGAACCTTCTTCAGCAATTAAATTTTCGCAAGTAGCTAATAGAAATTTAGGATTTGTTGGTTTATCGTAAGTCAGTTTATTGTCATCTAACATACTATGAAGTGCTGGGTCAAAGCATAAAACTTCGGATTCGAACCAATCATTTTCTTCTAAAATGTTTTCAAAGTGTTCTTTTACTTCCCCAAGATTTTCACAATATAAAAATTTACCTCCATTTTTTTTGAAGTTAAATGTGAATCTTTCATCAACAGGTAATGATAAATCAGATGATGAACGGTTGAATTCACTGTGACTTTCCTCTTCTGAGGATTCCTCACCAGAACCAAAAAATTTTCTAAAAAGACTCATATTATAGCTTAAAATATTTAGTTTGTTTATTGAAAACATCCAAAGATAAAAAAATCTTAATTCAAAAGCATTTTTGAATTAAGATTTTTTAAAAAAAGTGTAAAAAAGTATATTTTAGAGTGAAGTTTCTTCACTTAAATTTTTGTCAAATGTTCGTTTTCCGAATATCGCTTCCAAATCATCTTTGAAAATAACCTCTTTTTCAATTAAAATATCAGCCAATAAATTCAATTTATCTTTGTTTTCATTTAGAATTTGAATTGCTCTTTGGTATTGTCCTTCAATCAACAATGAGATTTCTTTATCGATTATCATTGCAGTATCTTCAGAATAGGGTTTTGAAAAGTTATATTCACTTTGCCCTGACGAATCATAATAAGTGATATTACCAATTTTTTCATTCAATCCATAAACCGTTACCATTGCTCTGGCTTGTTTGGTAACTTTTTCCAAATCACTCAAAGCTCCTGTAGAAATTTTATCAAAAACGACTCTTTCGGCAGCTCTTCCGCCCATAGTTGCACACATTTCATCAAGCATTTGATCAGGACGAACAATTAAACGCTCTTCTGGCAAGTACCAAGCTGCTCCTAAACTTTGTCCACGAGGAACAATAGTTACTTTTATTAGTGGTGCTGCGTGTTCTAACATCCAACTTACGGTTGCGTGACCCGCTTCGTGAACAGCAATTGCTCTTTTTTCTTCTGGAGTTACAATTTTGTTTTTCTTTTCTAATCCACCTACAATTCTGTCAACAGCATCAAGGAAATCTTGTTTGTCAACTGCAGTTTTGTTGTGTCTTGCAGCAATTAAAGCCGCTTCATTACACACATTTGCAATATCAGCTCCTGAAAATCCTGGTGTTTGCTTTGCTAAAAAGTCAGTATCTAATCCTTCCACTTTTTTCAAAGGCGCAAGGTGAACATCAAAAATTTCTTTTCTTTCACGAACATCAGGTAAATCAACAAATATTTGTCTGTCAAAACGACCCGCACGCATCAATGCTTTATCCAAAACATCAGCTCTGTTTGTTGCAGCTAACACAATTACATTTGAATTGGTTCCAAAACCATCCATTTCTGTAAGCAACTGATTTAGTGTGTTTTCACGTTCGTCATTTCCTCCAGACATATTGCTTTTTCCACGTGCTCTACCAACAGCATCAATTTCATCAATAAAGATAATTGCAGGTGCTTTTTCTTTCGCTTGTTTGAATAAATCTCTAACTCTTGAAGCTCCAACACCAACAAACATTTCCACAAAATCTGAACCAGATAAAGAGAAAAATGGTACTTGTGCTTCTCCAGCTACGGCTTTCGCCAATAAAGTTTTTCCTGTTCCTGGAGGTCCAACTAATAAAGCTCCTTTTGGAATTTTACCTCCAAGATTGGTGTATTTTTCAGGGTTTTTCAAGAATTCTACAATTTCTTGTATTTCTTCTTTTGCTCCTTCAAGTCCTGCAACGTCTTTGAAAGTAGTTTTAATATCTGTTTTTTCATCAAATAGTTTGGCTTTTGATTTTCCAATATTGAAAATTTGACCTCCAGCTCCGCCACCTGCACCACCATTCATTCGTCTCATTATGAAAATCCAAAGTCCTAATATAAGGACAAACGGAAGTATCATTTGTAAAAGTTCACTCCAATTGCTTTTTGGCAAGAAGCTATATTCTTTTAATTTTCCCGCTTTTACTGCAGCTTCCAACTTATTTTGGAATATCTCATCATTTCCAATATCAAATGTGTAATGAGGTCCTTTGTTAGGTCTGTTCAATAAATCTTTTGCAACAACTTTATGATTTGCTTCTTTTAATGCCGCAGCTGTTAAATAAACATCGGCTTCCGTTTTGTTATAAACAATTACTTTTTCAACTTGTCCTTTTTCAAGATATTCGTTGAATTTTGATGAAGATGTTTTTAGTGGTTCTTCAAAACTTGAACCCCCAGTTATAAAGCTTATGAATAAAAAAATCAATGCAACTGCACCATAAATCAACCAAGGATTTATTTTAATTTTCTTAGGATTTTGATTGTTTTCTGTAGCCATTTAATAGAATTTCTTTAGTATTTATTAGCAATTGTTGTAATCTTTGCATCACCCCAAAGGCTTTCGATGTTGTAATATTCTCTAATATTTTTTTGAAATACGTGAACTACAATATTCACATAATCCATCAAAACCCATTCTGCATTTTCCATTCCTTCAACGTGCCAAGGCTTGTCTTTTATTTCTTTTGAAACTGTTTTTTGAACAGAATTCACAATTGCATTTACTTGAGTATTTGAATTTCCATTACAAATAACAAAATAATCGCAAGCTGAATTATCAATTTCTCTCAAATCTAATATGTCAATATCGTTCCCTTTTACTTCCTCAATTCCCTTAATAATGTTTGCTAGTAAAACATCATTGCTATTATTATTTTTAGCCATTTAAAATTTTATATTTTTTGCAAAGTTACCATTTTTTGTGCTTATTTTTGAACCTTAACACAAGTTTAAATTCTGTAGCACCTTTTAATGATATGAAATTAATCAAACTCGATGCCATAGATTCTACGAATGATTTTCTAAAGGCGCTGTCAGGCAAACAATTATTTGAAAATTTCACCGTTGTTTCAGCCGAAAATCAAACCAATGGCAAAGGTCAAATGGGTGCGAAATGGGATTCTGAAATCGGTAAAAACCTTATTGTTAGCGTCTTAATTAAAGACGTTTTAAAAAACAATACTGAAATTTTTGATCTTAATGTTGCGATTGCACTTGCTATAATTTCATCATTAGAAACCCATACCATTCCAAATTTAGCTATAAAATGGCCAAACGACATATTGTCAGAGAACAAAAAAATTGCTGGCATTTTAATTGAAAATACGATTAAAAATAATGGCGAAATTGTTTCTATCGTTGGATTTGGTTTAAATGTGAACCAAATTAACTTTGACGAACTTCCAAAAGCAACTTCTTTAGCGGTTGTAATGGGTTCTGAATTTGATAAAGAAATTTTACTTTTCAAAATTGTTGATGCAATAAAAACTAATATTGCTGTTTTGAAAAATGGCTTGGCTTCCGATTTATGGTTGGAATACAATCAAAAACTTTTCAAAAAAGGGATTCCAATGCCTTTTTCCAATTCCAAAGAAGAAAAATTTATGGGAATTATTCAAAATGTCAATTCATTCGGACAATTATCTGTTTTATTAGAAAATGATGCCATCGAAACTTTTGGAATTAAGGAAATTCAAATGTTGTATTAATTTACATCGAAAAATCTTCACCCAAATAAAAATTTAGTAAACCGGTATTGAATAACAGCTCGTATTTTGAATTAATCAATTCTACTTGTGCATTTTTATAATTCGATTTTGTGAAATTAAAATCGTTACTATTAATTTTTCCCAATTCATATTTTAATAAATCGGCTTCATAACTTTTTTTAGCAAATTCAAATGCAATTGTTGCTGTTTCTTGTTTTTTATTAGCTGCTTTTGTATCATTTATTGCTTGTAAAATCACTTTTGAAAGTCTGTTTTCTTCCATTTTTGTTTCTAATTTTGCTTGTTCAAAACTCAATTTATTCTGCTTTATTTTAAATGTAGTTTCAAATTGATTGAATATCGGAACTATCAAACTTAATTTTAATACTGATGCTAAATTATTGTCTATCTGATCGTTATATGAAATCAAAGGGTCGCTATCACTGAAGTTTGAACCGTATGTATATTTCAAATTTAAAATTGGCATTTTTGCTGATCTTGCCAATGCAATTTCTGTTTTTGCTTTGTTTTCAATCCATTTACTCATCGAATAAGATGGATTTATTGCAACTGCTTTCTTTGTAATTTCATATTCGTTTTCTTCTAATTTTGATTTTTCAGAAACTAAAAAAGCAGGTTTTATCAATTCAATTTCTTTTTCTAATGGAATGTTTAAAAGTTGTTTCAAATCGATATTATTTGTCGTTAATTGATTTTGATTGGTCAACAAAATCAATTCTTCAGAGGCTTTTTGAGATTGAATTTTGAATACTTCACTTTCAGAAATCACACCAGAATCGAATTTTAATTTTGCAAATTCCAATTGTTTTTCACTGCCTAATATTTGTTCTTTATTGGCAATTATTAACTCTTGAATATATAATATTTCTATGAATATTTGTGACAGCTCAATAGTAATTTCATTTTGTATTTTTTGTTGAAATGCCTTATTTATTTCAACTTCTTGCTTTGCAGACTTTATGGCTTTCAAATTATAAAAACCTGAAAATAAAGTATATAATCCGGTAATATTTCCTGTATAAGCGATTAAATTTTTATCAACAAACCCATTTGTTGTTGGATCGATTTCCCTTCCCCAAGAATATTTTTTTTCAGAATATCCGTTAATTACGGGCAACAATTGACCAACATTTGTTCGAAGTTTGTAAACCGCAATTTT
>CANIFM010000153.1 GCA_947466955.1 Bacteroidota bacterium | reverse complement strand
ACTAAAAGTTTAGGATGGGACGGAACATATAATGGAAATCCAGTGCCATCGTCTGATTATTGGTTCACAATTGAGTATCTAGAACCAGCTGCAAAAACATATAAAGCACACTTTTCATTGAAGAGATAGTTGATTAATTATGAATTATTAATTATGAATTATGAGTTTGCAGAATTTTCGTTCGACTCATTTCTTTCTTAACCACAAAGAGCGCAAAGTTTTACGCAAGGTTCGCAAAAGTAAATTAATTATAAATTGTGAATTGTGAATTATAAGTTATGAGTTTGCATAATTTTCGGATTTTCATTCGACTTTAAGACTTTCGACACATTTCTAATCTTCCTCAGTTGCTTCTAAATCAACTTTTACTTCTTCATCGGCATTTCCACTAATTTCAAAGAAGCTAAAAATTGAACCTCCATAACTTTTCTTGAAAGAAAAATGAATCATGTGATCGAGCTTGGTATATTTTGAATGTTCAATAACCATCATACCATCTTCCCGAAGTAATTCTTGTTGAAATACTAAAGTAACAATATTTTCAAATGTTTTTTGGTCCAAAGCATACGGTGGATCTGCAAAAATAATATCGTAGGAATTGGTATTTTTTTCTAAAAATTTAAAGACGTCGCTACGCATTGCTGCAATATTGAAATCATATTCCTCGGCAATTTGTTTAATGAATTTTACGCAACCAAAATCAGCATCTACAGAGGTGATGTTATCACTTCCACGAGAAGCAAATTCGAAACTGATATTGCCAGTTCCAGCAAATAAGTCTAAAATTTTTAAGCCTTCAAAGCTAAAATGATTGTTTAAGACATTGAAGAGCGCTTCTTTACTCATGTCGGTTGTTGGGCGTACGGGTAGGTTTTTTGGTGGAAAAATGCGTCTTCCTTTGAATTTGCCTGAAATTATTCTCACGATTGGAACAGTATAAAATGCTTTAAATTTTGAGCAGTTGAAAAATCATTGTGTTTTTGTAAATCGGAAACATCCAACAATGAAATGTTTCTTACATATTTATATGCGATTTGGTATAATTCAGATTCTTCAGAAACTCCGCCTAAAAGGTTAACTTTAAAATGCTCTGGATTTAGATTTAATTGTTCGGTTGTGAACAAAAGATAGTATATAAAGTCTTCTTTAGTAACAAAATCAAATGAATTGAACAGTAATAATTTCTGATTTTGAACAATTACAATTTCAAATTTGTTGTCTGAAAAATGTACAAATACTTGTTTTTCATCAACATTTTTAGATAGGTCTAATAGTTTTGACACTAAGATGCTATTCGTATGTTTATAATTAAAAGTAGTAAACTGATCAAGCAAATAATTGTTGATGTTTACAAATGGTATGTAAACGTGGTTCATTTCATAACTTGAAAGTGCATCAAACGCAAAGAAATCGGTTTCAAAAACCTTAGTATTGTATTGCAAATAACTTCCTAAAAAATCTTCATCAAATAATGCCGTTGGAACAAAAGTATCTAAATTGCTATCATGTAAAACAATAACTTCATCATAAGAATCCTTTAATTCGGGGTTGTCCGTAAACGCTTTCCAATAATAATCTTCGACTTTTGCAGCTTTTGGATAGGCAGCAAAATCAATCTCTTTTACACTTAGTACAACTTGATTTAAAGTATCAAAAATACAAAACGAGAATCCATTCAAAGTTACTTGAAGCGCTAGCTTTTTATATTTTTTATCCGTTATGTTTGCGTTTACCGACATAAATAGTTGATGATTATCGCAAACTTACAATTTTTTTAAATGACAATAATTTTTAGAGGGAATAAAATTATGTTTATGTTGGATAAAGTAGGATTGACAACAAATATATTTATAGAATTTGATTCAAAATAAAGTCATCTCCAAAAAACTTTGCGTACTTTGCGGTGAAATATCCATTCATGAATTCAAGTCATTTTTACTCACTTTTGCGAAGACAATTTCCATTTATTCCTACGAATAAACAGGATATTTTTTTTCAGCAAATAGCAGAATTTATTACCAATGACGATAATAATGAGATATTTGTCTTGAAAGGATATGCAGGAACTGGAAAAACTACCGTGATTTCTACGATTGTAAATAACTTAATAGAAATCAATAAAAAGTATGTTTTGCTAGCACCAACAGGTCGTGCGGCAAAAGTTATTGCTAATTATTCTCAAAAACCCGCCTTTACCATTCACAAAAAAATATATTTTCCAAAGAAAGGCGCTGGTGGTGGCGTGAGTTTTACATTGCAACAAAACAAACACAAAAATACTTTCTTTATAGTTGATGAAGCTTCGATGATTTCGGACACCAATTCCGAAAGTAAAATGTATGAAAATGGGTCTTTATTAGACGATTTGATTTCTTATATTTATTCAGGAACCAATTGCAAAATGATTTTATTGGGAGATACAGCGCAGTTGCCACCCGTAAATTTAGACATTTCGCCCGCTTTAAATATTGATACTTTGGGAATGCATTACAACAAGGAAATCAAGCACATTGAATTGGATGAAGTCATGAGGCAAGAAGAAAATTCGGGTATTTTATTTAATGCTACCGAACTTAGAGAAGTGCTGAAAGATACTTTTTTTGATAGTTTCAAATTCCAATTACAAGGGTTTAAAGATATTGTTCGTCTTACCGATGGCTACGATATTCAAGATGCAATTAATTCGGCATATAGCAATTATAGTATTGAAGATACTGCCTTTATCGTGCGTTCTAATAAACGTGCCAATCAATATAATGAGCAAATTCGCACCAAAATATTAGACAAGGAAAGTGAATTGTCCACAGGTGATTTTTTGATGGTAGTGAAAAACAATTACTTCTGGCTTAAAGATTCTGATGAAGCTGGTTTTATTGCAAATGGTGATATTATAGAAGTCTTAGAAATTTTTAATATTCAAGAATTATACGGTTTTAAATTTGCGAAAGTAAAAATTAGAATGGTCGATTATCCGAATCAAATTCCATTGGAAACTGTTTTATTGATGGACACAATTACCAGTGAATCACCATCGTTAACCTACGAAGAATCCAATAGATTGTACCAAGAAGTGATGAAAGATTATGAAGGAGAAACGAAATATAAAATGTTTCAAAAGGTCAAAGAAAACGAGTATTTCAATGCGCTGCAAGTCAAGTTTTCGTATGCAATTACGTGTCATAAATCGCAAGGAGGACAATGGAATACCGTATTTATAGAACAGCCGTATTTGCCAAACGGCATCGATAGAGATTATATTCGATGGTTGTACACCGCAATCACAAGAGCAAAAGACAAATTGTATTTGATTGGTTTCAAAGACGAAAATTTTGAAGAATAGTTTTATTTATAAAATCATTTGTAAGTTTGTATTTCAAAAGTAATTTATGAAAATAATAGCAGTTATTCCCGCAAGATATGCCTCGACACGATTTCACGCTAAATTAATGCAAGATTTAGGTGGAAAAACGGTTATTTCCAGAACGTATGAAGCGGCGGTAAATACCAATTTATTTGACGATGTATTTGTTGTAACCGATTCTGATTTGATATTCAATGAAATTGTTTCTCAAGGTGGAAAAGCCATTATGAGCATTAAAGAACACGAATCTGGAAGCGATAGAATTGCCGAAGCTGTTGAACATTTGGATGTTGATATTGTAGTCAATGTTCAAGGTGACGAACCTTTTATTAATAAAGAACCGTTAGAAAAACTTTTGCATATTTTTAGAAATGACACCAAAAACGAAGTTGATTTGGCTTCGCTAATGCGAGAAATTACCGATTTGGAAGAAATTACCAATCCAAATAATGTAAAAGTTGTTGTAGATCAGAATAATTTTGCCTTATATTTTTCCCGTTCGGTGATTCCTTATCCAAGAGAAGTGAACGTTGGCGTGCGTTATATGCAACACATCGGGATTTATGCTTTTAGAAAACAAGCCTTATTGGATTTTTATAGTTTACCAATGAAATCCTTAGAAGCTTCTGAGAAATTAGAGCAATTACGCTATTTAGAATTTGGAAAACGCATTAAAATGGTTGAAACTACTCACGTTGGAATCGGAATTGATACTTTTGAAGATTTAGAAAAAGCCAGAAAACTACTTTAATTTTCTTTGCTTCCGTGGTCAAAATATCCTTTTCCTTTAATTTTTGTTGAGAAAAAGTTTAAGAATAACACTACGAAAAATAAAAACAACAAGGCTTGAGTACTTACTAAAAATTTACCATAAGTTGTTATTGGAAAATAATCGCCATAACCAATAGAAGACGAAGTTATTATACTAAAATAAACGGCATCAAACCAGTGTTGAAAAGGTTTGTTTAGATGATTTCCGCAAGTATAAAGTACTGCATAAGCAAACACAATTTCCAAATAATTAAAGAATAGTAACAACATCGATCTTCTGTAGGAGCGGGGTTTTGAAAAAGTATCGGATGCAAAAATTAAAGTTGGAATGTATAAAATAGTTTCCAACAAGACATAAACCATCGCATAAATCACAAAATTATTGACCTGCCAATGGTTGATTAAAATCAAAATTGGAAACATCACTTTTAATAATATATAAAAATCTAAAGATAAATCAACATATTGAGGTCCTTTTTTATTGGCTAAAAACTTAATGTAAATTCCCGGGAACAATAACTGAGAAGACGAAAGCAAAAGACGAATTATCTTTTCAATTCCATTGTCGTCTTGATGGTCATTGTTCCAAATCGCTTTGATGTTATAGATGCTTTTTTGAATGGGATTTTGAACCGCAGTTTCAAATTTAGTTCCATTTCCGATTAACAGTTTCTTTAAGATTCGTATCATGATGAATGGAATAAATTATTATCATTAAATATACGAAATTCATTCCAGAAATCATCAAATTAAACATTCCAATTTACTTAATAATAACAATTAATTAACCCTAAATAAAGTCAAATAATATTAAATTTATAAGAACTATAATTTGTTATAAATAATGAAATTAAGCTCAACTTTACTTGTCTATCTCTTTTTTAATCTTCAGTTTCTAAATGCACAGACGGAAACTACAGGAACAATAATTCTTGACTCTAATATGAGTGTTAAATTAGATAAAGATATTCCCAATTCTCAAATAACAATAATATTAACAGGGCCTGCTGATCGTTGGTTTTCAATTGGTCTTAATGCACAATTGATGTTGACGAACACGGATTGTTTGGTTATGACATCTGATACTCAATTTTCCGATATGTTTTTGCCTGGAGGACATTTAGCACCAAATTTTGATACCACCAATGATTGGAGTGTAAGTAGTAATACTGTAAATAATACAATTAGGACTATTATTGCTACAAGATCTTTTTCAACAGGTGATAACCACGATATGATTTTTACGAATTTGACAAATGATTTAAATTTTATTTGGGCATATTCGTCAACTCCAACATATACACTTTTTAGCCATGGAGCAGATAATTATGGTGGTGGCGTTTTTGTATTTTCTAATTTAGGAATTACAGATGCCAAAAAGAATAAAATTGAAATCTTCCCAAACCCAGTAAATGATTTATTGAATATTACTACTAATTCGACAGATTTTACTTTTATTTCAATTTCAGATTGTATGGGAAAAGTTATTTATACGAAATCTATTTTTTCAAAAGACTATTCGATTAATGTATCAGAATTTTCAAAAGGAATGTATTTTATAAAATTGAAAACAGATGAGAAAATTGATGTTTTAAAATTTATAAAGAATTAAAGGAGCCAAAATAGATGGAATTTCATTGTGACTTAAAAAAAACTAAAACCCCAACCTAAAAAATAGATTGGGGTTTTGAATAAAAAATTTGCTGCTTTTTAGAACATCACATTCAAACCAATTTTAAAATTTCTACCACGAGTACTGTACCCAATAGCTTCTGTGAAATCGGCATTGAAAATATTATTCACAGATACAAATACATTCAATCTGTTTTTGATGATTTTAAAATTTCCAATTGCATTTACTAACTCATAGGCATCTAAAATTACTAGAGTTGGAGTTACGGCACTGATTCCGCCATCAAAAAACGCATCTTTTCGTTTGTCAACATATTGATATGCCAAATTAAATGTAGCTTTTTCAGAAAATTCATAAACTAAAGAAAGGTTTCCTTTGTGTTTTGGAATCAATCGTTGCAACGGTTCTTCCACTTGCGTAAAGGTATAATTGGCATTGAATTTCAACTTTTCTGAAGCCGAAACCGAAAGCATTGTTTCTATTCCTTTGGCATTGTAAGTTCCGTAAACATTCACATAATTAGAAGCCCAAGTCACAGGATTGGTATAAAAACCAATAGAATTATTTTCTTCTCTATAAAATCCAACCGTGTTCAAAGTCACTTTTTTATTTAAAAAAACTACTTCAAAACCACTTTCAAGGGTACTATTTTTTTCGGGTGTTAACGCTAGGTTTCCGTAAGGTGAATACAACTGATACAAACTTGGCGTGATATACGCTGTACTGTAAGAAGCTACAATTTTCAATGGTAATTTCGAAAACGAATACGACGGATTGAAATTGTAAACAGCATAATTTTTGTAAATGTT
>CANIFM010000152.1 GCA_947466955.1 Bacteroidota bacterium | reverse complement strand
TACTATTAGAGTAGCTACAAAAGCAGCAGGGCTAGGACCTGATTACGGTAGTTATGGAGCACCTTGCGATGTAACAACGCCAATTGTTCCGCCAGCAACGAAAATAATCGATACGCAATGCGGAATGGTGTTACCAACTTTAAACACAGTTATAGTTGCTACTTGGATTTCTGGTGTTTCTGGTTATCGTTTTGAAGTTGTTAACGGAGCTACAACTAGAATTATTGATACTCCTAACAGAGGTTTTAGCTTATCGTCTTTAGTAGGACGTGGGGCTTACAGTACTACTTATACTATTAGAGTAGCTACAAAAGTAGGCGCGGCTGATTTCGGATCTTATGGAGATCCATGCCAAGTAACAACTCCAAGCGATCCAAATACATCTAAAGTAACTATTGAATCAAAAACAATTGTAGCAAATGAAGTTTCAGTTAAAGTATATCCAAATCCTTTTACATCTAACTTTAAACTAGATTTCATTTCTTCAAGTGAAAGCAATATAGAAGTAGTTATTTATGACATGATTGGAAGACAATTAGAAAGACTTCAAGTTGGTAGTTCAGAAATTAACAACTTGGAATTAGGAAATAACTATCCTTCTGGAGTTTACAATGTTATTGTAAAACAAGGCGAAGATGTTAAAACCCTTAGAGTGATTAAAAGATAATTACTTTTAATCTAAGATTTGAAAACCTGTCCAAGAAATTGGACAGGTTTTTTATTACAACTATTTTGTGATTTAAATCCCTAATCTAACCTCAGAATTAATTTCCAATTCCGAATTATGATCAAAGAAAACAACTTTTCCATTAGCAACCGCCTTAATCAAGTAATGACTTCCTTTAAAATAGCATTGCTTAACAATGACTTTAAACATTCCATTTTCGACTACTTTCAATTGATGTGGATAGCGTAAAAGTATTTCGTCGTCGCCTTCAATTTCGGATAATTGCGACTTTTTCAATTCATTAACTTCACCAAAAAGTGAGGCAATATATTTATTTGATGGGTGTTTATATAATTCTAAAGAATTTGCTTTTGCAATTAATTTTCCCTCTTGCAAAACGATAGTTTCATCGGCAAAGGAAAGCGAATCCGTGCTATCGTGCGTGGCAACTATACACGTAATCCCATTTGATTTTAGATAGGCAAACAAGTTTCTGCGCAATGCATTTTTTCTAAAATTATCAATTTGACTGAAAGGTTCGTCTAACAATAAAACTTCAGGTTCCAATGCTAAAACTCTTGCCAAAGCGACTCTTTGCTGTTGTCCGCCACTAAGAAATTTTGCTTTTACATTTGAAAAATCCGACATTTCAACGATTTCTAGTAATTCCTGAATTCGTTGTTGTTTTTTCTCAATATTAACGTTGGAAAGGTATTTTCCTACATTTTCGGTAACTGTAATATAAGGCATCAAATCGAAATCCTGAGACAAGTATTTCATAAATGACATTCCTGGAACCAAGTTGAATTTTGTTCCCAAAACTTCAGTTTCACCCCAAAAAATTTGCCCTTCATCTAAATCGTACAACCCATAAATCAATTTTAATAGCGTACTTTTTCCGCAACCGCTTTCGCCAATAATAGCAATATTTTGACCTTTATTTACTGTAAAATCTATTTGTTTAATGACCCTTTTGTCATTGTAACCAAAGGTGATATTTTGAACTTGAAGCATAATTTAAATAAGAAATGAAACCAGAAAATTTATGGTGCAAAGATAGATTGAAAGTATAAAAAAAGTGTGTTCTTTTTAAAATAAAACCAATTAATTATTGCTAATTATTTATCCATTTCAGGTATCCAAAAATGCTTTTCAAAATCAATAATTTGATTGTCAATGACTTCAATTCCTTCACTTTCAAGTAATTGCTGCATGAGGTTGGTTCCGTCAAAATGGTGTTTTCCAGTGAGTAATCCTTTTCTATTTACTACACGGTGCGCAGGAACATCTTCCATATTATGTGAAGCATTCATTGCCCAACCTACCATTCTAGCCGAACGAGCAGCACCAAGAACTTTAGCAATAGCACCATAAGAAGTGACTTTTCCGTAAGGAATTTGTCGGGCTACCGCATAAACTCGTTCAAAAAAATTATCGTTTTTATCGGTCATTTTAAATCCAATAGTTTTTAATGAGTTTCAAAAAAGTAATTATTGAAATCAATCCTGTTATAGAGCCGATGATATAGTTTCCTTTATCAATTAGGAAAGAAGTCTTGTTTTCTTGCTTTTTAAAGAATAAAATATAAAGGTAAAATACGAAAAATGAACCCAAAACTACACCAAAAACAAAGGAATATATGAAAAATGGGTTAAAGAAAAAATACCCATAAGTAGATAAGGTGACGCTTACAAAAACGTAATACGGAATGGGGAATAAGTTTAAACATGAAAGCAACATTCCCAGAAAAAACCGATTTGCTTTGCTGTGCATTTTAATTTCTTGCTTTTCCTTTTTAGGCTTTTGCGCAGACCAAAATAGAAAAATGGTCATTCCTAAAAAAAGAACCACTCCAACTTCCTGTAAAATATTGATTATATCTTGCCGACTAAAAATAAATTTTGCAAATAATAAGGCGATATAGGTTTGGAAAAAAACAATAACGGTTGCGCCAGTTGCGAAAGAAATTGCTTCATTTCTACCATCAACTGCGCTCACTTTTGCAGCCGTCATATTGATTAAACCGGGAGGCATAATTCCAATTGACGCGATTACAAAACCTAATAATAAAGGCACTATGAATTCCAAATCCTATTTAATTTTAAAACGAATATACGTAATAGCTTTGTTAATTTCCAAATATTGTTTTTCATAAAATGTCTGAAAACCAGTAACTTCCTCCGGGCTTCCTTCGTTTACATATACATTATGGTTGGCATATAAAACCTCGTGTCCTTCGCCGTGAAGCAATCCTAAAGTGTAACCGTGCATGAATTCGCTGTCGGTTTTTAGGTTCATTATTCCTTCAGGTTTGAGGATTTTTTTATACAATTTCAGAAATTCAGAATTGGTCATTCTGTGTTTGGTACGTTTGTATTTTATCTGTGGATCTGGAAAAGTAATCCAAATTTCATCGACTTCATTTTCATTAAAAATATGATTTACCAATTCGATTTGGGTTCTAATAAAAGCCACATTATGCAAGCCAGTTTCCACCGCAGTTTTTGCACCACGCCAAAAACGAGCGCCTTTTAAATCAATACCAATGAAATTCTTATTTGGATATTTCTCTGCCAAACCAACAGAATATTCGCCTTTTCCACAACCTAATTCTAAAACAATTGGATTGTCATTTTTGAAAAAATCAGCATTCCATTTTCCTTTTAACGGGAATAAATCGCCAACCACTTCTTCTCTTGTTGGTTGAAAAACATTATTGAATGTATCGTTTTCTTTGAACCTTTTTAATTTATTTTTACTTCCCACGGTGTGTTTTATATTTTGGCAAAATTAAGGAAATATATATGATAAAATAAAGTTTTTGATTGTGCTTTGAAAATATATTTATTTAAAAGATTTAATCGTATATGAAATAATTGAAGCTAATAAAAATCGGTTAATATTATTATGCTAAAAAGTTGGTTTTGAAATTTATTCTATTACTTTTTTTAATGTAAAAGAAAACTTAGAACCAAATCCTAAAGTGCTTTCTACAAATATTTTCTCGTTATGCGCTTCAATTATATGTTTCACAATGGCAAGTCCAAGTCCTGAACCGCCTTCAGATCTTGCGCCACTTTTATCCACTCGGAAAAAGCGTTCAAACAATCTTGGAATGTTTTTTGCATCAATTCCTTCACCGTTATCGGAGATATTTATTAAAACCCGATTATTGATAACGTCCTCAATTCCGATTTCTGTTGAACCGCCAATTGTTCCGTATTTTATGGAATTTTCAATGAGATTAGTAACTACTTGCTGGATTTTTTCATAATTTCCATAAACTAAAATAGGCTTGGTATATTTGTCATCAAAAGTCATTAAAATATCCTTTTTATTTGCTTTCATTTCCAATAAATCCATAACATTTTGAATTAACGGAACAATATCGAATGGTGCCTTTGTAATTTGTTCATCAGACATTTCAAGTTTGGCAATAGTGTCTAAATCTTCAACAATATATACCAATCGTTCGACTCCATTTAAAGCACGAGCTAAATATTTTTTTCGAATGGTTTTGTCTTTCATACCGCCATCAAGCAAAGTTGCAATGTAGCCTTGAACGGTAAAAAGTGGTGTTTTAAGTTCGTGTGAGATATTTCCTAAAAATTCTCTTCTATATTCCTCACGAATTTTTAAAGTTTCTATTTCTTGTTTTTTATCCGATGCAAATTTAGAAACTTCCCGAGTAATGGAATTCATATCGGTAATGGCAGATTTATTTACGATGGTAGTAGATTCTAAAAAAGAAAAATCATCGTAAATCTTTTTAACCTTTTGAAATATAAAATGTTGCACTTTGAATTGTAATAATAAGAAGGAGAATAGCGCAACAGAAACTGCAAAAATCAAGCAAAATGCCAATGAAAATGCAAAGAAAAAATAGGTTAAAAAACCAACTAGACTTGTTGAAAAAAAAGTGATTTGTACGGCTGAATTTACAGCAAAACGATATGTTTCTCTTACCTTTTTAGTCATTTATGCTTCAAACTTATAACCAACACCTTTAATAGTTTTAAAGAAATCGTCGCCAATTTTCTCTCTTAATTTTCTAATGTGGACATCAATGGTTCTTCCACCAACAACAACATCATTTCCCCAAACTTTATCTAAAATTTCTTCTCTTTTGAATACTTTTCCAGGCTTAGAAGCTAATAAATAAAACAATTCAAACTCTTTTCTTGGAAGAACAATTTCGATATCGTCTTTGATTATTTTATATTCTTCGCGATTAATTTCTATTCCACCAACATTTAATGTTTCGGAATTTTGTTCTGTTTCTTTCAATCTTCGCAAAAGCGCTTTGACTTTGCTAACCAATAATTTTGGTTTAATTGGTTTTGTAATATAATCATCCGCACCAGCGTCAAATCCAGCTACTTGCGAATAATCTTCACTACGAGCAGTTAAAAAAGTGATGATGACATTACTCAATTCAGGAATTTTTCTGATATTTTCACAGGCTTCCATACCATCCATTTCTGGCATCATTACATCCATAATAATAAGATGAGGAAGTTCCTTCTTT
Source organism: Bacteroidota bacterium (assembly GCA_947466955.1). Taxonomy (GTDB): domain Bacteria; phylum Bacteroidota; class Bacteroidia; order Flavobacteriales; family Flavobacteriaceae; genus Flavobacterium. Next base: position 1,410 of record CANIFM010000152.1, on the reverse strand, counting down.
GCTTTGGCAACAGCTTCTCTTCCATTTGTTGCAGTAGAAATCTGATAGCCTTCTTGTGAAAGATTATAGCCTACAATTTCTAAAATATCCGCTTCATCATCAACTAATAGAATTTTAATATCTTTCTTCTTCATAATGCGAAATTAAATCATTTGTAATTATAAATGTAAATATAAAGCAAAACAAAAATACAATTAACGCTAAATTAATTTAGTGACGATTTGATAACACTAAAAAAACATTTCGTTAACGCATTTAAATTAAATGAAAAAGCCTGCGAAAATAAATTCACAGGCTTTATAAATAGTGTTGAAAACCTTATTTTTTAATAACTCGGAAAGATTTTGAGATTTCTCCTTGTTTAAGAACTAAGATATACATTCCTGATTGGTAATCATTTCCAAATTCTTGGTTGTTTACCTCAGAATAGTTAATCGTACGAGTTTCAATTAATCTACCAGTAACATCGTAAGCATTAAGATTTATATCTTCTGAACTAATAGAAACAAAACTTAATTTGAAACTATTTGCGAATGGATTTGGATATGCTTTCAAAGAAGAATCTACAGTAGTAGAAAAGTTTTCAGTACTTAAATTAGCATCTGTAAAACTTGCTCCAGTTGCAGCAATTGAAGTACTTCCTGGTCTGTAATCCAAACCTGTATATATACTTCCATCAGCAGTGTTATATGGTAATACTAAAATTCCAGCATTTGAAATTGGCGTTGTAAGTCCTGTATTATTTGACGCATTAAACCAAGCCGCAATATCAAAACTTGCATTGTGAGTTCCAGTCGTACTTATTTCAACAATTTTTGATGGCGTAGTTATTCCCGCTAAAATATTGTTTTTAAATACCAATTCATTGTTCACTGCATTTGCTTCAGCAGCTCCTAATAAAGCTGAACCAGAATTATCAACATGAAGTCCTTCTAAATAATCCATGAAAATGGAATTGTAAATTTTCAACTTCGTATTTTTTCTCAAACGAGCCGCTCTTTTGTATGCTCCTGTTGGCATTGTACCACCATTTAATAAAGTCGCTCTGTATGTTGGTCCTACCATTGTGCAATTTGAAAAAATTGCAGAAGTAAATGGTGTAGAACTATCGCCTGAAGCATTGTTGTCAGATTCAAATCCTTCAGATGTTGAAACAGCAGGGTTATCAGCAATGTTTGGATCTCTTACTCCTAAACAAAATTGAACTTTTCCACTAAAACCGTTATCAGTATCAAAATCATCATCTAATCCTCTAAAAGCAACTAAATGTTTGCAATTTACAGAACCACCAAACCATTCAAAAGAATCGTCATTAGCGTGAGAAACTTGAACATAATCAATAGTTGTTCCAGAACCTACAGCTCCAAAAGTCAATCCATTAATTTCTTGATTTGGACCATAAACATATCC
>CANIFM010000151.1 GCA_947466955.1 Bacteroidota bacterium | reverse complement strand
CATAAATAAATTGATTTTACAGTTTTGAGGAATTGAAACTATAAAATCCAAACCTAAATTAATTATGTCAATAAAAAACATGCGTCTTGAAGTGATGCAATTTCTTGAAAAAAATGTCGATACTTTTGTCGATCAATATTTAATTCCTGTTGAAAAAATTTGGCAACCTACCGATTTTTTACCTAATTCTCAATCTGAAAATTTCTTTGAAGAAGTTAAAGAATTACGTGAAATTGCAAAAGATTTACCTTATGATTTCTGGGTAACTTTAGTAGGAGATACGATCACCGAAGAAGCATTGCCAACGTATGAATCTTGGTTAATGGACGTGGAAGGAATTGACCAAGTGGAAGCTAACGGCTGGTCAAAATGGATTCGTCAATGGACTGGTGAAGAAAATCGTCACGGAGATTTGTTGAGTAAATACCTTTATTTATCGGGACGTGTAAACATGCGTGAAGTTGAAATGACCACACAACATTTGATAAATGATGGTTTCGATATTGGAACAGGAAGAGATCCCTACAAGAATTTTGTTTATACAAGTTTCCAAGAATTGGCGACTTATGTTTCTCACAATCGTGTTGCACAATTGGCAAAAACGTATGGTGATAATAAATTGTCTAAGATTTGCAAAATGATTGCGGGCGATGAAATGCGTCACCACCATGCTTATAGCGAATTTGTAAACCGTATTTTCCAAGTAGATCCAAGCGAAATGATGTTGGCTTTTCAATATATGATGAAACAAAAAATCGTTATGCCTGCACAATTTTTGAGAGAATCTGGCGAAAAAATGAGTTCTGCATTTGAACATTTTTCAGATTCTGCACAAAGAATTGGCGTTTATACGGCAAGTGATTATGTGGATATTATGCAAAAATTAATTGATAAATGGGAAATTGATAAAATTTCAAATTTAACAGACGAAGCAGAAAAAGCACGTGATTATTTGATGAAATTGCCAGGAAGAATGGCTAAAATTTCGGAAAGATTAATCATTCCACAAGAATCTCAAATTTTCAAATGGGTAGAACCAGCGAGAATTTAATGTTTTTAGTATTTCTTGAATTTCTGTTTAATTATAAAAAAACCGTAATAACTTATAATATAAGTAATTACGGTTTTTTTGTGGAGAATATCGGATTCGAACCGACCACCTCTTGCCTGCCAGGCAAGCGCTCTAGCCAAATGAGCTAATCCCCCATTAGTTCCGCAAATATACATTTTTTTAGTTTTAAAAAAAGCAATTTGTAAATTTCAAAATAGAATGACTTCAATTTAGTAAATTTGCATTCAAATACTTTAACAATGAGCAATATCAGAATTACAAAACAATTCAGTTTCGAAACGGGCCATGCCTTATATGGCTATGACGGAAAGTGTAAGAATGTTCATGGACACAGTTATAAATTATCCGTAACAGTAATAGGGAAGCCAATCACAGATGCTTCTAATGTGAAATTTGGAATGGTTATTGACTTTACAGACCTAAAGAAAATTGTGAAAGAAGAAATTGTAGATCAATTCGATCACGCCACAGTTTTCAATAAAAACACCCCTCATATTGAATTGGCTAAGGAATTACAATCTAGAGATCATCATGTGATTTTAGTTGAATACCAACCTACAAGCGAGAATATGGTAATTGATTTTGCACTAAGAATCAAAAATCGCTTGCCTATTGGAATTCAATTGCATTCATTAAAGCTCCAAGAAACAGAAACATCATTTGCAGAATGGTACCAAGAAGATAATTAATTTCCAGTATTATTTTCATTAGAAGCTATTCCTGCTATTCGCTATATCTCTTGTGGCGAACGCCGCCACAAGAGGATGCCGCTGCTATCAGGGCTAAAAATTACAACCATTTGTGTACACAATAATTTTAGAAATAATTTTGTAGATTTGACAAAATTTAATCCTGAAATCCCTCTCAAAAATGAAAACTCCCACTTCAGAATGTTTATATTGTCAAAATAATGAAACCCTAAAAAGTTTAATGATTAAAATTTGTGATTTAGAAGTTTCACAACTTTTCTTATTTAAAGAACAATCTCATTTAGGTCGTTGCAATGTTGTTTACAAAGACCACGGAATTGATTTTCATGAATTGAGTCCCGAACAACGCAACGCTTTTATGTCTGATGTTGCAAAAGTGGGAAATGCAATAACGGAGGCATTCCATCCACATAAAATTAATTATGGCGCATATGCCGATACCATTTCTCATTTGCACATGCATGTAGTTCCAAAATTTAAAGACGGTTTCGGGTTTGGCGGTGTTTTCGAAATGAACCCACAAAAAACCTACCTTTCGGATTCGGAACATCACAAAATTATAGAAAAAATAAAACTTGCTTTATAAAATATCCTTGCAGATTAAACACCAAGTTACGCTGTGTTTTAGAGATTTATTTCAAAATATAAATAAAAGAAATCGTTATGAATTTCAAATTTATAGTTGAGTTTAACGGTTCGCCGCTACACGAGGTTTGGGAAAAAGTACGCCTAAACTTTCGGTTGAAGACTGAACTTTAAAACACAAAACCAACTTTCAGTTGATGACCGAAACCCAAATCTCGTAGATCGCTTTGGACCTTTGCCAAAACAGGCGATTTCTTTATTGAACAGCATCAAAATAAATGGATTGCCACACAACTAGGAATCGAGAAATTAGTGATGAAACAAGGCAAAATGATTTGCTATTTTGTTTCCGACCAACAATCGAGTTATTACCAATCGGGGCGGTTCAATCAGGTGTTGCAATTTGTACAAAAGCAATCGCAATTGTGCAAAATGAAGGAGAAACAAACGCCAAATGGATTGCGCCTTTTATTGACTTTTGAAAACGTAAAATCGATAAAAAAAGCATTGGAATTGATGGAAATGATATAGAAATTACAACAATTTCAAATCAATAAATACCTTAAACTGGGAGGGAAATTTTCAAAATAATGCTGTTTTTTTCTTTTGAAGCACACGTTTTATTTTCTCTTTCACTATTCCACCCGCCATTCGCTGTATCCACGCCCAAAAGCGTGGGATGCCGCTGCTGTCAGGGCTAAAATTGAACGTTTATATTTTCATAATTGGGTTTTTAAAAAGATAAGTACACGAAAGGATTCGTAAGGGAGTATGGTCGCTTTGTCATTCAAACGTCAGCTTCTATTTTTCTTTGCTAGCGCGAGCGTCACGCTCGTGCACGATATTTTTGATTTATGATTTTTGCTTATACGTTAATCCTTAAATTTTATAAGAAACTGCTTTTTTTCTTTGTGGGCACGAGCGAGACTCTCGCGCTAGCGGGGGAAGTTAAAGAAGGATTATTACAATCACATTCAGAATCATTTAAATCAATATTTCCATCTCCATCATCATCAATTCCGTTGTTACAATTTTCTTGTCCATAAGATAAAGCAGATATGAAAACAAAATAAAATAAAAGTATTAATCTCTTCATAAAGCAAATATTTTTTTGTAACTCTTTTAAAATTTCTTTTTAAAATTTAAGTTATTGAATTCCTACGTTTTTTAAGGTTTCTGCCAACGTCCCGGCGCTTGGCGAGGTTGGGGATTAAAGAAGCCTAATTTTTCGATTTAAGACTAAACTTTACAAGTACAAAACCATCTTTAAATTAAGCCTAAAACCCCAATCTTGCCAAACGCCTGTTAGTGGCAGGGCTTTATATTTTCTTAAAATTCAGTTTTTTATTTTTTTGTTTAATATTTTTGTATTCAACTTTCTGTTGTTATAACCTTCTTCGGTGAATTTTCCCAAATTTGTGTCAAAGTATATTTTGTTAAGTCTTGTTTTGGATAATCTCCATAATGACACCAAATATCCAAATAACTAACTACTCCATTTTTAAAAAATAATGTTGCGTCTGCTTCGATTGGAAACTCTTTCGTTTCTATTAATACTCCATTTAAAATTAAATCTGGTTTTGAAACTTCAAAATTTAAAATTCCGTCCGAATGTTCAAAATCTACAATAAGTCCGCCACCAGTATATTCGAAATCTTTTTCAGTTACAAATGATAATTGATTTTTTGCTAAAATTCCATCTTCATCTCCGTCAAGAATAAGTTCTAAAATATCATTTATATACTTTGATTTTATCATTTTTTTTCTTTTGGATTTCTGGCGCGGTAGCCTTGCCACTAACTCATAAATACACGCAACTTCTAAAGTCGCTTTTTATCTAACAAGTTGTATTATAATTATTTAACATCGACAATACAAATAAACGCAATGCGTTTTTGTGGCTTGTCGCAACTCGAAAACAAATGAAATAAATGTTCTCGTTCCTAAAGACTTTAAATGCACCAACTTTATCAAAGTTTAAAACTTTGACAAAGTTTAATTTGGTTACAACATCGTCTTTAATTTTTGATTTGCTAAACAACAACGTGTTTTCATTTTGTTGCAAATCCTGCGTATGCTTTGTGAGGGAATAATCTTGGCAATCGCTTTGTTTGCCGGTGTGAACAATCCCTTAGGAATCTTTGTTATTGTTCACTACAATGAAATTGTATTTTTGTAAATGTAACCTTTATAATTCAATAAAGGGATTGTTTGTTTTTTATTTTAAAAGCCAAAAATTCAAAACAAGAAAATGATTTTTCCAGTAGCCCCGATTAAGGCGGTATCCTCGCAGCGTAGCGGAGAGATTGAGCCGAAAGCGGGAATTGCAATTCCAAACAGAAAAGGGCAATTCGCTCCAAAAGAAAGAGAAGTTTGCATTGTAAATTAATACTACCACTTGGATATTTACCCATTACGAAAGTTCGGAATTGCTTAATTAATCCCATAAAAAAACGAGCCTCAACTCGTTTATTTCTAATAAATATTTTTTCTGTGCCCTAAAGCAATAACATCTACAATTAACTCACTGTCAAAAATTTCGTAAATTACACGATAATTTCCAATTCTTATCCTGTAACCATCCCGCCCTTTTAGTTTTTTGATTCCAGCAGGTCTTGGGTTTTCCTCTAATTCAATAATAGCGTCAAATATGGGTTCGGCAATAGTATCAGGGAGCTTGTCTAATTGCTTTTGGGCTTTCTTGGATAAGACAGCCGTATATTTAGACATTTTTCTTTTTTCTTTTTTTTAGGTAATCCGAAAGCAAAATACGGTCTCCTGTATCCTCTTTTTTAGCTTCGTCAAAAAGTTTAATGTCTTCTAATTCTTCAAGTTCCTCCATAAGGATATCAAATTCATTTTGAGGAAGAACAACAAGGTTTTTACCAGCAGTATCTTTTATGTATTGTGGGTGTATCGCAATCATATCTTTTTAGGCTTTAGGTTGGTTCTAAATATTGTTTTTAAAATCCCTTTTTAATATTTATAAGAACTTAGTAAAATTATAATATTATTTCGAGTATTACTGTCAAAAAATGGTTTTTTTAATAATCAATAATAACAATCAGTAAGTTATGCTAATTTTGATTATTAAATTGTCTGATTTTTCCGTTATTATGTAAATAAATAATTCATTTAGCATCATTATTGTTGACTTTTGAAAACGAAAAATCAATCCGAAAAGCATTGGAATTGATTTAAAAATTACAACGATTTCAAATCCTTAATTACTTTAAAAGCAATATCCACTTCGTCATCGCTCACTAAAATTGTAAACTCATTGGAAGTAGAAATCACTTCGTTGATGATAATTCCTTCCCAAGCCAAACGCTGAAAAATAAAGTAATATATCCCAGGAATTACAGTGTTTTCTTTTGGCAATTTTACCGTAATTGAAGCTAAATTTTCTAACTTTTGGATTTGTTTTTCGTCAGCAAAATGTTTTTCTACCAAATGCCCCACACTTTGACTCACAATAATATTCGTCTCGCTAACGCCTTTTGAAGAGGTGTAAAAAATATCAGGATTGCTGTTAATTTCCGAAATCAAATCGGCTTGTTTGGTCAAAATTGTACTTGAAACCGCAAATGTATAATCAATTAATGAAGAACGAACTGTGATTTCTCCCAAGTTTTTCATCACTTTTGAAATCTTGTGATTCAGTCTAAAATCCAAATCTACCGAAAGACGTTTCAGTGCCATAACAATAGCGCCTTGTTTTACATCTTTCCCAAATTCAGACTCTAATTCGGTCATCATATTTCTTGACAAAGACGTCAAATTGATAATGTTTTGGGATAATGCGCTTAATAAAAAAGGCTTGGTTTTGATGTAATTTTCAACAATTGAGGAAACAGTTTTCATTTTTTTGTGTTTTAAACTCGCAGCAAATATAGCAATTAAAAACAATTTGTTACAAATACAACATTAAAAATGATAAAACGCATCTTCCAAATGCTCCATTTTGAAACCCTTCCCGTCTTTGTGAAGCGCAATAATATCAAAGCGAACTTCCACATCAAGATCATTTGAAATTACATATTCGTTGATGGCTTTCACCAAAAGTTGGATTTTTTTAGGTTTCACAAAATCTTGTGGCAAGCCAAAATCTATACTCGAACGAGTTTTTACCTCAACAACGGCAAGGATTCCGTCTTTTTTGGCAATAATATCTACCTCAGCTTTTTGAAAAGTCCAATTGGTTTCTAAAATCGAATAGCCATTTTTCTCAAGAAATTCAACAGCCAATTCTTCCCCTAATTTCCCTAAATCGTTGTGTTCGGCCATTAAAAAAGTATAAATTGATTGTGCTAAAACTTCATAATTGTT
>CANIFM010000150.1 GCA_947466955.1 Bacteroidota bacterium | reverse complement strand
TTTGGTCAATCAAGTTACGAAAAAGGCTACAATGGCGGAATGGGAAGCAACGGATTAACGTCGGCACGACACGATGTTTTTGACAACTATTTGGCTCAAAAATACCCTGAAAGTTTTGACGCGGCAGTTCCTCAAGATTTGGTGTATTCAGGAAAAGTAAAGTTGACCGATGCCGTGAAAAATTCACCAATTGATGCGGGTAAATTAGTACTGTCACCAACAAGAACCTACGCCCCAATTATCAAGAAAATATTAGAAAATTACAATTCAGATGTTATTCACGGAATGGTGCATTGCAGTGGTGGCGCACAAACCAAGATATTGCATTTCGTAGAAAACCTACATATTATCAAGGACAATTTATTTCCGGTACCGCCATTATTTCAGTTGATTCAGGAGCAATCCGCAACCGATTGGAAGGAAATGTACCAAGTTTTCAATTGCGGCCACCGTATGGAATTGTATGTTCCCGAAGCCATCGCCTACGAAATTATTGCCATTTCAAAATCGTTTAATGTTGACGCTCAAATTGTGGGTAGAGTAGAAGCGGCAGATACAAAAAAATTGACAATCACCAGTGAATATGGTGTTTTTGAATATTAATGACATCACTTTTCTTAATTACCTTTGAACCTTTAACTTTTAACTTTTAACTATGTACGAATTAGTTTTTTGGATTTACCAAGATGGAATTTACCTCAATCACCATTTAGTATATGAGTCCATCGTAGAAGAAGAATTGGTTGAAGGTTTAGAAGATTTACCAACAACCGTAATCCTAAACCGAATTAATACTTTGTTCTCAAAATGGGAGCGAGTGGATGAAAACAGTTGGAAAAACAACAATGGTCCAGGCGCATTCCACGTTCGTACCACTTCTCAATCCATAAAAATTGATTGCTACGGAACCGAAGGAAAAACAATGGATATTTTAGTCAATGCACTCGAAGAATTCAAATGTCCTTTATATGACCCACAAGTGCCAGAGCGGTATGATGGGGTGGAGTAGGTTTTCAGTTTTCCTTGTCATTACAAGACTTAATTTTGATTTAATCTGAATTTATTTAATTGATTTCAATAAATCCTTTTGTTTGTATATTTCACCTTGTTTGATAACGATTTCTATCGTTGATAGATTACCAATATTCTCAAGTGGATTTTTGCTTAGAATTATCAAATCAGCATCTTTGTTGACTTCAACACTTCCCCATTTATTTTGTTCCCCAAAAAAGCCAGCAGGAATTAATGTCGCTGACTTTAAAATGCTATAAGTATCAATCCCTAATGTTGACCAAAATAGCATTTCATCGTGCATAGTAAATCCGCTCATTTGAAATAATCCAGATGGATCACTGCCAACAAGTAACAAACAATTACTATCATATAGTTTTTTAAAGATCATTTTTTGCTTTTCAAACGTTGCCTTATACTCTTCGCCAAATTCTATAAATTTTTTCTCCCCATTCTTTTCAATTTTTGCTTTCAAGGCTTTATCCCATTTCTCTTTGTAGGATTTCGGTGCTTTTTGAAAAGTCAATCTGTTTTTATAATCGTTTGGGTATTGGTAATTAAAAGCGGTTACAAAATAATCAAATGTTGGGCAATTGTAAACATTATTTTCCTTCGTTAGTTTTATGTTTTCTTCTAAATTGTTTATGTTTTCATCTTTATAATACGCAGGTAAATGTTCAATACTTTTAAAACCCGATTTCAAAACTTTATCAATTGAAACTCCAGACGGATAGTGTCCACAAACAATTTTATTTTCTTGCTTTGCCCGATTCATTACTGCGTCAAAAGTGTTTTCATCTTTGACAGAAAATAATTTAACAAAATCAAGATTATTTTTCTTTACATCAGTGAATATGCTATCTATTTGATTAATCGTATTTGCTCTACTGAAAATATAACTGAAATGGATTGTAGGTTTAATTTTTTGATTTAAACTACTTTTCAATTCTCCTTGATTCACATCAGAGTTCATCACTCTTATTTGTGTAACACCTGCCGCAATATTTAACAAAAATAAAGCGTCTAGACTTTCTTTTTCGTGAAGATGAACGTGCATATCTGCAAGTCCAGGCATTAAAAATTTATTTTTCGCATCAATAATTTTTTCTGTTTTATCTAAAACTAATTTATTAAAATCATCAATTTTTATGATTTTACCATTTTCAATTAAAACACTTTTGTTCTTTAAAACTATGTTTTCATTTATCGGAATGATATTTACGTTTTTAATTACCATTCGTTGCCCAAAAGATTGAGCAAATAGGAATAAACTTAGTAGAATCAATATTTTATTTGTCATTTTAATTTATTTTAATATTAGGCAATGGCGAAGATTCTTTCGTAAATTGATATATTTAATTCTTACGCTTTCTACTCTTTAATGCAGTTTTTGGGTTTAAAATTCGCGCTATTCGTTGAGGGGAAATATCCGAGCGGTTGGGTTTATTTTTAGCCGTTGATTTTCTTAATTAAATCAAACTTTCTTTTATATTTTGAATTTTCAAGAAAAGGATAAATTCTCTCTTTGTTTTCATATTCTCCTTTTAATAATTGATAAAAAGAATTGTTTGGATCTGAATTTTCATTTTTCTTTGTGTTGTCTATATTGAATATTTTTGTTATTGAATTTACAAGTTTTTTTCTATCACCATCTTGAATTTTTTCTATCCAATTATTTTTTTCTAATTCAATAATTAATTCACAAAAATCTTGTTGAGTTCCATTCCATTTTATTTGATGAATTTTATTCTCAACATATGTTGTTTTGTATTCAAAGTTTGTTTGTTCAAAATTTATTGTTAGAATATTTAATCTTTGTTCGATAAATTCGATAAAAATTTTTACAATTAAATCGGAAAGTGTTTTAGTTAACTTAATACTCCAAAAAACATCAATTTGTTTTGTCTCATCATTAACAATACTTTTATATCTTTTCAAGAGATTTAAAAGTATAATTTTTTCATCGTCTATATTTTTAAAAAAATGATGTTTTTTTGTATTTTCTAATAATTTATCATATGAATAAACCATTCTATGAATAAATTCATCAATATAATCAATAATTAAATCTAAATGATTTTCAGGTATAAATTTTTTTCTATTTTCCATAACCTCCTTTATTCTTAACGAACTAACTTGGTTCATTTTTTCATCTAAATTATAATATAATTCAAATAATTCAGTTGCGAAAATTGAAATTCCAATTTCTTCGGAAGCATCTTCTATTGTAAATGGAAAATTAAAGAAATAATCATTATAATATTCATTAATTTTTTCTTTATTATAATTGTCAATAGTCATTTTTTTTAGGAACGACACTTTTGAACTATTATTATAAATAATTTGATTGATTTCATTTGTTTGATTTTCAAAGTAAGTTTTGTCGGTTATCATATTTTTTCTACAAATTTCTTAAGTTTTTTGTTTATTTGCAACTACATCTCACTTACGGTATATGAAAATAATGGGTAACGCTCTTTAACTAAAGAGGGTTTGCGACTAAATTAATCCCAATATTCGGATTTGCCAAATATCCCAAATACAAAACCATTTCCCAATTAAGCCAATTGCACAAATCCGTTGAGTATTTTTTATGCACTGTTTATGCTTTTATAAACGTTATTAATTCTTTCCAATCTTGAACTTGACAAAGTGAATCTACATTATCTAAAATTTCTGAAAATCGATTTTCAAAAGTATCACTTAATTCAATTCCTAGCCCTTCATAGATATTGGTTAATATTTCCTCTATATCATCTTTATTACATATGTGGTCAAGTCTTTGATTTTTCAACTGTTCAATAGCAAATAATCTGTAATGGTTGAATAAATTAAAATCTCCACCTTGAAATACATTTCTAATTTCTAATTGGTTTTTTAAATTTTCAACCCTGCCTTGTAATTGCCCCGTAATTTTCTTACTGTATAATTCATCTGTATCCAATAATAATTTCTTTTTTAAATTAATTTGTGCAAATGAATTTTCTATTTCAGAATTAATGTCGATTAAAGTTTTTTCTATATTTTTCTGTTGACAAATTTTATCTATTAATTGTGAAAGAATATTTTTTTCGGTTATTAAAGATGACTCTATTGTATAAGATGACCAAACAAAAACAGGCAAACCTAATTTTTCAGATAATCTGATTTTTAAGTTCTCTTTTTGTAAATCAGTCATAAAATCTGCATCAATAATTATTGAACATTTACTCCAAATGGATTGATTACATCCCAAACCTTCAAAAAATTCTTTATAATGTTTTATTTTAGTTATAAGTTTATCTAATCCACCAAAAGACCAAAAAACACATTCTTTTTCACAATTATTTATATCAATCAATTTTTGAATGTAAATCGAATCATCAACTCCTTCAACAAATAATATTTTATCAGCTTCTAAAGCATTTAAAATGTCCAATGATGTTTCGCTTCCTATTTGATTTATTATTTTAGAATGATATGAAGATGAAATACCTGTTAACCTATGAGGTAAACTGGTATTTACTATAGGATTAATTATCGAAACATTGTTGTCAGAAACTGTTTCGTCAATAAAATATATGCTTTTTGGATTTGCACTTCTGATTAACGATTCATTATGAGTTGTAAGAAATACTTGAGTGTCACTCAATGTCAATTCTTTTAATAACCTTTTTTGAATATCACGATGAATATGACTATCTGGTTCATCTAATAATATAATATTAAGTTCTTTTTTCTCTTCAAAAACGTGTAATAAAATTTCTATAATTTGAATTGTACCACTACCTAAAAGTGAAATGTTTTTATATCCTGAATTTTTTAAATTAACTTCAATTGTTATATTAATATCATTTGATTTATCACCTTCAATTTTAAAATTGATACTTCCAGTATCATTGTACAAAATTTTAGATAGTTTTGTTTTAAATAAATCAAATTTATCACCTGAATGAACATCATATAATCGATTTCTAAAATAAAGAAATGATTCTCTTGTTTTAATGCCTTCTTTTATTTTTGGTTTTAATGCAAACTCTTCATAGCTAGAAATTGTTGCAACTGGTGAAGAGAAATAACATCCAATAGAATTTGGTAAATTGGGGAAAAAGTCATTAAATTTTCTGAAATCAAAATGGTCGTGATTTTTCAAAATCACATTATAGTTATTTCCATTGGCTTCTTTCATAATAAATCCAATTTCAATATTATCTCCATTAGGTAATGCAATTTTAGCTGAGATTTCTATTTCTAACTTTTTATTCAGTTTGAAAAATATATCAGAATAACCGAAACTTCGTACTGAATTTATACTACGATAATCAATATAATTTGAACCTTTTAATCCAAATCTAAAATCACCTTGTCTAATACCATTGCTAGAATCACCCCGTTGTGCTTTTACAATTAAAAAATTAAATATTTCATTCCAAAGGGAAATAGCTTCCAAAATTGTTGTTTTGCCACTATTATTAACACCTGTTAAAATATTTGTTTTTTTTTGAGTGTTAATTCTAAATTTTCGATAACCTCTGAAATTATCTATATAAAATTCTTTTAGATGCATAATAGTTTTTTTTTAATAAAGTATAACTTGAATATAGGTATGACAAAGTCAGAACCATAAACCCAAAATCGGGTTTTTTTTCTGAGAAAAATCAAACTTTATTTCACCTACTTTTTTTACAGTTTTAGGCTTCTCTGTTTAATTCTATTGTAATTCTTTAAATTTGAATGTAACATCTTTGTCAAAGTTTAAAACTTTGACAAAGGTGATTTGCTATAAAACAACGTGTTTTGTTTTACTGTAAATCCTGCGTATGCTTTGTGAGGGATTTGGCAAAGCGCTCTGTTTGCCGGTGTTACTCAATAACTCGGGAATCTTTGTTATTGTGCGCTACAATGAATTTGTATTTTGTAAATGTAACGTTTATTTTGGTTAATCGGTTGTTTTGAGAAAAAAGTTTATTTGGTTATTCGTTTGAGGAAAAAGTTAATTTGGTTATTCGTTAATGCGGTTATTTGAAAAATTTGTGGAAATCAGTTTAATCCGTTAAATCAGTGGCGAAAATTTTCAGTACACAAATTCTTTAATGGATGGCTATCATTTAGAAAGTTCTTATGAAAATATAAACGTGAAATTTTAGCCCTGACAGCAGCGGCATCCCACGCTTTTGGGCGTGGATACAGCGAATGGCAGGTAGAATAGTGAAAGAGAAAATAAAACGTGTGCTTCAAAAAAAAGAAACAAGCATTGAATTGTGGTGTATCTTTCAAAAAACTTCCCGAACTTTGCAGCGCAGTATTAGCAACGAAATTTATAATTTACAATGAAAATAAACCCAAAAAACGGAATTGATAAACTCATTTTCGGAATGAAACAAAATGATGTAATTGCTATTTATGGTAAGCCAAATAAAAATTACAAAGACGAAGACGACAACGTAATATTCTCTTACAATGCGCAAAAAATGCGTTTGACTTTCTATAAAGATGAGGACTTTAGAATGGGGTATATCGTGGCTTCAAGTGCCGAAATGGAATTGTTTGGCAACAAAATTATCGGTAGAACAATCAGTGAGGTGAAATCAGAATTGGCTCAAAAAGGAATTACAAAATTCACTCAAGAAGAATTTGATACTTTTGAAAATTACTTCAATGAAGATAATTGGCTTATCTTTCAAACGGAATTTGATGAAGTTGTTAAATTTGAGATTGGTGCGATCAT
>CANIFM010000149.1 GCA_947466955.1 Bacteroidota bacterium | reverse complement strand
TATAATTCATAATTAAAAAAAATGTCAAGAGATATACAACTCAAAGAACGCTGGGAACAGCTTGTAAATATACTTTCCAATCAATTTTCACAAGGCGAAGATTTAGATTTAGATGCCATAATTTATTTAATTGGTGTTCAGGAATTGGGCAAAATTCACCAAGCCTACAAAAAAGACGAAAAACTGAACCTGATGCACATTGCAATTTGCAGATTATTAGAGCCTTACGGGTATTATGAATTTGATTATGTAGATGTTGACGGTTGGCCACATTACAAAGTAAAAGAGGAATTACCGCCTTTAAAAGCTGGAGAACAATCGGTTTTGATGAAAGAAGCCATTGTTAATTATTTTCTTGAAAAAGAACTTATTGATTGATTTTCTTCTTTCTACGGACAAGTCGTGACTTGTTCCCTCAAGCACAGACAAGTCGCGACTTGTCCCTAACAACAAAATTTCTTATATTTGCAACCATAATTATTGAATGAAAATGACTGATAAGATAAAAGAATATATTGGCGAAGCACACGCTTTTCAAACTCAAGACGCAGCTGAATTAGAAGCTTTTCGCATCAAATTCTTAGGTAAAAAAGGACTTTTAAACGACTTTTTTGCTGAATTTAAATTGGTGCCAAACGACCAAAAAAAGGAGTTTGGACAAGTAATCAATTTACTGAAAACTACTGCCGAAGAAAAGATAAAAACAATCCAAGAAGCACTTGAAAGTAAAATAGAAATCAAAGGTTTCTATGGCGATTTAACACGTCCGTCAGAGCCTTTGGTTATCGGTTCTCGCCACCCAATTTCATTGGTAAAAAACCAAATTATAGACATCTTTTCTACCATCGGTTTCAACGTTTCTGAAGGACCAGAAATTGAAGACGATTGGCATAATTTCACCGCATTAAACTTGCCAGAATACCATCCAGCAAGAGATATGCAGGACACTTTTTTTATACAAACCAACCCCGATATTTTACTGCGAACACACACCTCATCCGTGCAAGTTCGGTATATGGAAAATAACAAACCGCCAATTCGTACGATTTCACCAGGAAGAGTTTTCCGAAATGAAGCCGTTTCGTCGCGTTCTCACTGTATTTTCCACCAAGTCGAAGGCTTGTATATTGACAAAGACGTTTCCTTTGCCGATTTAAAACAAACCTTGTTGTATTTCACCAAAGAAATGTTCGGAAAATCGAAAATTCGCTTGCGTCCGTCGTATTTTCCTTTCACAGAACCAAGTGCAGAAATCGATATTTATTGGGGATTGAAAACCGAAACTGATTACCGAATTACAAAAGGAACTGGTTGGTTAGAAATTGGAGGTTGCGGAATGGTAGATCCAAATGTGCTGAAAAATTGTGGCATCGACACCAATGAATTCAACGGTTTTGCTTTCGGAATGGGCGTTGAACGCATCGCAATGTTACTCTATCAAATCGGCGATATTCGTATGTTTTACGAAAATGATGTGCGCTTTTTAGAACAATTTAAAGCAAGTATATAAAAGAAAATAGATAATAGACGGATAGATGAAAGACATTATCCGTCTATTATCTCTTAGTCTATCATCTATCATCTATCATCTCAAAATGAAAAAAGACATCATAATCCCCACCGTAGAAAATGTTTTCGTAGCTGCCGTTCAAGAATGGAGCGACGATTTTATGGAAAAAGTTTGGTATATCTATTTGGTAAACGATAGCGATTTTAATCTTGACGGCGTAATGGTAGTTTCCAAAGCTTTTGGAACTATTGATGGGGAAATGAAAAAAACCTCGCTTTTGCGTCATGCTTTTGTGGAAATTCCAGCAGTTTCAGTAGTAAAAGTTGAAATGCTTGAAAAAAGCGTAACTACTTTAAACAATGAATTTATGGTGACTTTCTTTATTGGAAATACCTTATACGACAAGAAATTTATCTTTAAAGCCAATTCTATTTCAGAAAAAAATTTAGAAGAAGTGCCTATTTTATTTGTTGATGGCGTAATTGTGAGATAAGTATGAATCCAATTTCAAAAATAATACGTTGGGGAATTATAGGTTGTGGAAATGTAACCGAAATGAAAAGTGGTCCAGCATTTCAAAAAACCGAAGGCTTTGAAATTGTTGCAGTAATGCGAAGAGATGCAGAAAAAGCAGCAGATTATGCCATACGACACGGTATAAAGAAATACTATTCAGACGCTGACGATTTAATAAACGATCCCGAAGTTGATGCTGTTTATGTTGCAACGCCGCCCGATTCTCATAAATTCTATGGACTTAAAGTAGCTTTGGCTGGCAAACCATGTTGTATTGAAAAACCTTTGGCGCCCAATTATGAAGATAGTTTGGCGATTCATAATGCCTTTTCAAATAAAAATTTACCTCTATTTGTAGCCTATTACCGCCGTTCACTTCCACGATTTGAAAAAATAAAAAGCTGGATTGATGAAAAAAGCATTGGCGAAATCCGACATATAAATTGGCATTTTATGCGACCGCCATCAGCTATTGATGTTTTTGGAGAATACAATTGGAGAACAGACGTTAATGTTGCTTCTGGCGGTTATTTTGATGATTTGGCAAGTCATGGATTGGATTTGTTTGTTCATCTTTTGGGAGAAATAAGCAAAGCTTCTGGAGTGAATTTGAACCAGCAAAATTTGTACTCCGCAAAAGATGCAATTGCAGCAACCTGGTTACACAAATCGGGAATTACAGGCACAGGAAGTTGGAATTTTGGCTGTCAATTTTTTGAAGATACCGTAACTATTTATGGCAGTAAAGGAAAAATTACCTTTTCAATTTTTGAAGAAAACAACATAGTTTTGGAAACTGAAAAGGGCAAAAAAGAACTCTTTATTGCGCATCCAGAAAACGTACAACTCTTTCACGTAAAAAAAATACAGGAACATTTGAGGGGAATTAGCGTTCATCCTTCCATAGGTTTATCCGCAGTTCACACTAATTGGGTAATGGATCAAATTATGGACTAAAATTTTTAACTAAATTATTACTTACTTTCTCTTTTAATTTTTGCTTTCCAACTAGAATACCCTAAAGCAAAAACCCCAAATAGTAAAAATCCAACAGCTCTAAAATAAAAGCCAGAATCGGTGATTTGTGTGGCTAATGGCTTTTCTTTTAATGCAAATACGGTTGTAAAAACAATCATAAATATACCCCAAAAACCACCTGTTTTAAATTGATATTTCCATCTTTCGGTCATAATTAATCTAATTTATCCGTTAGTTTTTTGAAAACTTTTTTAGCTTCTTTTCCTTGGTATAAAATTTCGTAAACGGCATCAATAATAGGGGTTTTTGCGCCATACGTTTGGTTGAGTTCCCAAGCACTTTTAGTGGCGTAATATCCTTCGGCAACCATACTCATTTCCATCATTGCGGATTTTACGGTGTAGCCTTTCCCGATCATATTTCCGAACATTCTGTTTCTTGAAAAGACAGAATATCCAGTTACTAATAAATCCCCTAAATAGGCGGAATCATTAATATTACGTTTCATTTTGTGGACTTTGCGGATGAATTTCTTCATTTCACGAATTCCGTTGCTCATCAAAACCGATTGAAAATTATCGCCATAACCCAATCCGTGTGCCATTCCTGCTGCAATTGCATAAATATTCTTCAGCATTGCTGCATATTCTGTTCCAATAATATCGTCGCTAATTTTAGTTTTGATATAATTGCTCGATAAATATTTGGCTACTACTTTTGCTTTTGAAGCGTCGCCGCAAGCAATTGTTAAATAAGATAAACGTTCTAAGGCAACTTCTTCTGCGTGGCAAGGCCCTGTGATTACGCCAATATTTTCTAAAGGAATATCATACACTTTATTGAAATGTTCACCAACAATTAGGCTTGTTTCGGGAACAATTCCTTTTATGGCCGAGAAAATTATTTTCCCCTCTAAACTCTCGGTTAGGTTTTTTAATTCGCCACCTAAGAAAGCTGATGGAATTGCAAAAATTATATAATCGGCAGTTGCAACGGCTTCATTTATATCGCTTGTTAGTCGTAATTTATCGATGTTAAATTCTACGGAACTCAAGTAATTTGGATTGTGATGGTAGGTTTTTAGGTGTTCTATTGCCTCTTCATTTCGCATATACCAGGTAATTTCTGGTAAATTAACACACAGCATTTTTGCGATTGCCGTAGCCCAACTTCCCCCTCCTATTACTGCGAATTTTGGTTGATCTGTCATTTTATTTTATTTTAGCCCGGATAGCAGCGGTATCCTGTTGTGGCGGTGTTCGCCACAACAGATATAGCGGATAGCGGGAATAGCTCCAAAAAAATTATGCTTCAAAAGTACTGAAATTTGATTGAATTTGATGCGATTTTGATTTTTGAATTGTAAACTCAAATCTGAATTTACAATTATTAACGTATTATTATGGTTTTCAACACAATACGAAATTCTATTTTTCGTTATTAGTGTATAAAAGTCAATTGTGCAGTTGATAATTATGATGAAAGTTAGTTAAATTCATTTGTTTTGTTCAATGGAAAAGGCGTCCGCGATTAAAATTCGAGAACGCCTTTAGCTTTTTATGTTGGGTTTATTAGTAACTCATTTCCACAATTTCACGTACTTTTTCAGGTGTAATATTCTGTTTTTCACCGAGTCCGTTCCAGCCTCTTTCTTTGAATCGATTCACGATAAAATCGGCAGTTTTACCATATTCTTCGGTGTATTCCGACAGTTTGGTTTGCATTCCCATAGTGTGAAAAAACGCTTCGGTTCGGTTGATGGCTTCGGCTGCAATTTCGTCTTCTGTTCCTGATAAATTGAAAATCCGTTTTCCGTATTGTGCCAATTTTTGCTTTTTAGTTTCAAACATCACTTTAAACAAATTTGGGGCGATAATTGCCAATGTTCTGGCGTGATCGATGTTGTATAAAGCGGTCAATTCGTGCCCAATCATGTGTGTCGCCCAATCTGAAGGTACGCCTTTTTGGATTAATCCGTTCAGCGCCATCGTGCAACTCCACATATAATTTGATGCCAAGGCGTAATCTGTGGGGTTTTCCATCACTTTTGGACCAATTTCAATCAGCGTTTGCAAAATTCCTTCAGCAATTCTGTCTTGTAAAAAACCTTCATGCGGATAGGTTAAATATTGTTCCATAACGTGCGTATAAGCGTCAATTATACCGTTTTGAATTTGTCTTTTTGGCAAAGATGCAATTACGGTTGGGTCGCAAATCGAGAATTTCGGAAATAATGCGCTTCCACCAAAAGCTAATTTTTCTTGAGTTGACTGAATGGTAACTACCGATCCCGAGTTCATTTCGCTTCCTGTTGCTGGCAAAGTCAAAACTGTTCCGAATGGAATTACCTTTGAAAGGTCTTTGATTAGGATTCTATTTATTAAAATATCTACAGGATTTCCATCAAATTTCGTGGCGCCAGAAATGAATTTTACCCCGTCAATTACAGATCCGCCACCCACGGCAAGAATGAAAGTGATGTTTTGTTCCTTGACAATTGCAACGGCTTTCATTAACGTTTCAAAATGCGGATTGGGTTCGATTCCGCCAAATTCTACGACTTCAAAATCCTTTAAGGCAGCTTTCACTTGGTCGTAAACCCCATTTTTGAAAATGCTTCCTCCGCCATAAGCCAATAATATTTTGGCATCTTTTGGAACTAATGTTGATAATTTTTCTATTTGTCCTTTTCCAAAAACTAAGTTGGTAGGATTGTATAATTCAAAGTTTAGCATAATTAATTATTTTCTACAAATTTAGGGGAAGTGGTTGGAAACGGTTGATAAAATGATGTTAAGATTTGTAGGAATCAGGTTTTATTATTTGATCAAAATAGATAATTTTTGAACTTGAACTATTCTAAATACTTTTTACCAAAAATGCATTATATCGAATAAAAAAGCACTTCGTAGATTATCCTTTATTATACTGTTGATTGTAAATATTTTCGCAATTGTAAGTTTAATCTAACCTTTTATTCAATTGCAATGAGAAAATATATACTGCTAAAAATCAATTTATTAAAAACGAATTGGAACTTTTTTTTTATTCTAATGACATTCCATTTATCTTCACTATTTGTTACGCTTTTTAGATGTGAAAATAATCAATTCAAAGCACAATTTTTCAATTTAAAAATAGTTGCATTACTTTTTGTAAGTATAATTAGCATGAATTTTTCATTTGGTCAAACAACGCTTACTTCTCGTGCAACCGGAAATTGGAATGCAAACGATACTTGGATTTCAGGTAATCTTACAGGAACAATTACAACCTCAACAACGTCGGCAACAGTAACTGGGACTGGGACAAATTTTACAGGACAATTGTCCGTTGGCGCAACATTATATAAAACGGATGGTACGGCATTGATTGGGACAATTTCTTCAATAAATAGCGCTACCTCGATAACCCTTACTGTAAATGCTTTAAATAATAATTCAGGGATAAATTTCAAAGTGAGAAAAATTCCTGGGGCTTTGGACACGGCTATTATTCTTAAAGATAATGTTGTTGTAACTATTCCGTCAGGAATTATAGCAACATGCGCAACTTTAGAACTAGGTTCAAATGGCTCTAGTAGCAGTGAAAATTTGACTTTCGCCAGCACCACTTCTTCACTATCTGTGAGTGGAAATGCAACCGTTTTTGGCCCCACGTCTGCAAATGTAAGAGAAATTAAGTTAAATACTGGTACGATGAATATTAGTGGAAATCT
>CANIFM010000148.1 GCA_947466955.1 Bacteroidota bacterium | reverse complement strand
TTTGTAGCTCCTTGATAAGTTAATCTTGTATTTCCAATTTTACCAAATTGATATGCCACAGTAGTTGCAATATTCGTTTTTTGAGATATCTTCCAATAATCAGTTAACATGAAAAGAGGTTCTTCAACAGTTTTTACTCTTGAATTTCTTGCTCTACCGTCTTGAAAACCCCAATATGAATTGTACTTATTCCCTTTTAATTCAGAAACTTCTTTAGTGTTTGGAGAGTTTTTACCTCTATTATTTTGACCATAAATAGCTGTAAAGTTTAAACTGTGTTTATTGTTAATTTTCTTTTCTATACTTGCAAAAAAGGAATTTGCACTGTAAGTAGTTCCTTCGAAATAACCTTCATTTGCAAAACGTCTTGAAGCAGATATCATATAAGCCCAACCATCTTTTCTCATTCCTGAAGCAATGGTTCCCATAAGTCTTCCAGAGTAATTTGTGTTTGTAGCCGATGTAGATATTCTATTTCCTGGTCTGTATAATGAAGCTCTAGTATTAATTTCATCTGTTCCTAAAATACCTCCAAAAGTATAATCAGAAGGAGCGGATCCACTTGTATATTCTTGATTTCTTGTTGCGTCATTTAATCCACCCCAATTGCTGTATTGCGGTCTATTGTCATAAATTTTATTCATGACTACACCATTAATCAGAGTAGTACCGTAGGCATTGTCTAATCCACGCACTTGAAATCTAGATTGACCCCAATTGAATGCTGCCGCTTGATTAAATGCGTCTCTTGAAGCTTGTAATAAACTAGAAGTACTTTCAGAACCACTATTGTCGTCCCCTAAATCATTATCGGAAATTGTAATTAAATTGCTTTGTTGTTCTTGAGTTATATCTTCAACTAAAGAAATTGTTCCTAAGTCCAACATTTTTCCTTTTAATACCTCAATTTGAAATAATTGGTCTTTATAACCACTACTTTTAATTTGTAACAACTGATTTCCTGAAGCAACTTCACTGTAACTAAATTTACCCTTAACATCAGTCATTTGAGTTAAATTTGTGTTCTGAATTGAAGTAACTACATTTTGTAATGGTTTTTGTGTTTTAGAATCCAATACTGTTCCAGATATTCCAGTAGTAGTTTGGGCAAAAACAAAAAACACTTGCATTACAAATAATGTACTAATAACAAGTTTTTTCATATTTAAAATTTAAATTAACCCTTTAGTTTTAGTTTATAGGTAAAAAGGGGAAGGCAAATTTACAAGATTTAATTTTATAAAACACAATTATTGTAAATCTTATGTTAATAATGACCTTAAATTAACACTGCAAATTGTTTAAATTTATTTATATTGATTTATTCCTTATAATTATTATTATAAACGTCGGATAATCAATCAACTAACTTAATGTTTTCTTAATAAAAATTGAAAAATTAATTTCTTAATTGAAAAATGGAAATGTTTATGCAATATTGTTTTACATTTGTATTCCTAAATTTAATTTTTGGGTTAACTAACTATAAGTTTTATGAAAATAAGAAACTTTTTCTTTGTTTTTTTTGTTGCTTTTTCAATTACTAACACTATTGCTCAACAAAAGAAATTTGCTATACATACTGTTGCGTTCTACAATTTAGAGAATTTATTTGACACGATCAACAATCCTAATAACGATGATGAATGGTTGCCTACTGGAGCACAAAATTGGACTTCGGCAAAATATCATCAAAAATTACATAACCTAGCCGAAGTATTGTCAGAAATTGGCACTGGAGAAAATTCTAAATCTCCTACATTTATAGGTGGTTCAGAAATTGAAAACAGAGGTGTTTTGGAAGATTTAATTAAAGAGCCAAAACTTGCAGTTAGTGATTATGGGATAGTTCATTATGATTCTCCCGATAAAAGAGGAATTGATGTAGCCTTGTTATATCAGAAAAAATTCTTCAAACCAACAAGTTCCGTGAATATTCCTTTGTTAATCTATAGAAATGACTCTAAAATAAACGAAAAAGATTCTAAAGAAACAGCTGAAGACAAAGCCGATACTGACAAAATTGAAGTTGCGGTTGATAATAGGGTTTACACTAGAGATGTACTTTTAGTTACAGGTCTTTTAGAAGGTGAAGAAGTAAATATTATTGTAAATCACTGGCCTTCACGTTCTGGTGGGGAGAAAAAAAGCAGTCCGTTCAGAGAAGCTGCGGGAAGGTTAGATAGAAAAATTATGGATTCTATTTATAAAATTAACCCAAATGCGAAAATCTTAAATATGGGGGATTTAAATGATGGAACCTACAACAAAAGTGTAAAAGAAGGTGTTGGAGCTAAACTTAAAAAAGAAGATGTAAAGCAATTTGGTGTTTATAATCCTTTTGAAGAAATGGCTAAAAAAGGAAATGCTTCATTATTTTACAGAGATGCGGGTGATATTTTTGATCAAATTATGGTTTCTGAATCATTAATTCAAAAAGATTACTCTTCTTTCAGATATTGGAAAGCTGGTATCTATAATAAACCTTATATGATTCAAACAACTGGACAATATAAAGGATATCCACTCAGACATTCTATTTCAGAACCTGGTTATAGTGATCACTTTCCGGTTTATGTCTATTTGATTAAAGAAGTAAAATAGGGCGAAAGTTCTATTTTACTTCTCTAAAAAAGCGTCAATTCCATTTTCATCCATTTGGGCAACAAGCCAATCTTTAAAGACTCTTGCACCCGATTTTTCGTAAAATTCTATGGCTGGCGTATTCCAATCCAATACATTCCATTCAATTCTACGAACGCCATCACATTTGCCTTGAGCGATAACTTTTTTATACAACTCAAATCCCAATCCAGAACCTCGCATTTTCTCTTTTACAATTAAATCTTCTAAGTGAATCGTGCGTCCTTTCCAAGTTGAATAACGGTAATAATAGAGCGCCATTCCAACAATTTCATTATTTTGTTCCGCAATAAATGTATAAAATAGTGGGCTTTCGCCAAAACCATCACGTTCCAAATCGGCAACAGTTACCACAACAGCATTGGGTTCTTTTTCGAAAGTTGCCAGTTCTTTTATTAAATCTAAAACCGCCGACATATCTTCAATTTTACCTTTTCTAATGTTCATCGGATAATATTATTTGTATAGAATTCTGATTAAAACTTCTTTAAAAAGCAAATTTTAGAAAAAAGTTGCAGTTTAAAGAGCAAATATACAAATCTGAAAAACTATCGTAGAAAAAACTTATCATTATAACAAAAAAACCGATATTTGTGGAAAATTAACTACAACGATATAGTAATGGAACAACGCAACAGAACACTCGGCGAATTTATTATTGAAAACCAAACTTCTTTTCAATATTCTTCGGGAGAATTATCAAGAATTATCAACTCTATTCGATTGGCAGCCAAGGTTGTGAATTATAAGGTAAATAAAGCTGGATTAGTTGATATTGTTGGTGCTGCGGGAGAACAAAACATCCAAGGCGAAGACCAACAAAAATTAGATGTTTATGCCAATGACATTTTCATTCAAACGCTAATAAATCGTGAAATTGTTTGTGGAATTGCATCTGAAGAAAATGATGAATTCATTACGGTTGCTGGGAATGACAAATGCCATAACAACAAATATGTGGTTCTTATGGATCCGCTTGATGGTTCTTCAAATATTGATGTAAATGTATCTGTCGGAACTATTTTTTCTGTTTTCAGAAGAATTTCGCCGATTGGAACACCCGTTACTATGGCTGATTTTCTTCAACCTGGCATTAATCAAGTTGCTGCTGGCTATGTAATTTACGGAACGTCAACTATGTTGGTTTATACCACTGGCGACGGTGTAAATGGGTTTACTTTGAATCCTGCAATCGGAACTTTTTACCTTTCACATCCTAATATGAAATTTTCTGAAGATGGAACTATTTATTCTATAAATGAAGGAAATTATGTTCATTTTCCGCAAGGAGTGAAAGATTATATCAAATATTGCCAAACCGAAGAAGGCGACAGACCTTATACTTCAAGATATATTGGAAGTTTAGTTTCCGATTTTCATCGAAATATGATAAAAGGTGGCGTTTATATTTATCCAACAAGTACAAAATCCCCAAAAGGGAAATTAAGATTGTTATACGAATGCAGCCCAATGGCATTTATTGCCGAACAAGCGGGCGGAAAAGCCTCTGACGGTTTTAATAGAATTATGGAAATTCAACCAACAGAATTACACGAACGCGTTCCTTTTTTCTGTGGAAGTAAAAATATGGTTGAAAAGGCTGAAGATTTTATGCACAAAGCAAAATTGAGTAAATACTAGTTTATCAAATTTAGGGACTAAAAACAAAAAAGATTAAAGTTTTATAAAATAAAAATGAAAAAGACATTACTAATATTATTTATCGTATTTTCAGTTTCACTTTTTGCACAAGAAAATAAATCCGCTGCAGGCGGACCACCAAAATTGAGTGAATTATTAGGTTTTTGGAAAAAAGTTGAAATTCCTAATGAGGATAAATTAAACCAAATAAATCCTTGGCCTCAAAAATATCAATGGTTTGCATTTTATGAAAATGGAAAAGTATATTCAATGATGTCGGACAAGGATTATGATTATTCATCAAAAGAATTAAAAGAGGTATTTAATGTTTTGCCATATGATAAAACACCAAATTATATATTAAACGGTCAGTTTTTAAGTATTGATAATAAAGAAATTAAAGATTATGAAGAAAAGTGGGGTGTAAATTTGTTTGCAATTGATGTAAACGATTTCGTGAAAAAAGGAAATTTAATAATGAGTTTAGACGACGGTAAAGGAAATGTTATTTATTATAGATTATTAAAAAAAATAGAGTAAGAAACTACTTTTAGGCTTAATTAAAAGATTTATATAAAAAAATTTAAAATTACCATTAAGAAATAACGTAATTTCTTAATGGTAATTTTTTTATAAATACCTCAGATTTCTATTTGTTCATATGTTGCATTTCAAAAATAAAAGTGTCCAAATCGACATTTTGAACCAATAATGACAACGCTTTATCAACAATATATCTGACATTACTTGGAGTAAATCCTAATGCTACCGCAAATTTCATTAAAATATCTTTTTGGCGTTGTCCTAAAACGTGATCCGCAAAAACCATTCTCGATAAATCATACAAACGTTCCAATCTTTGTGTGTATAAATAAGGAGGATTTATAGGATATTTCATTGGGTTTTCTAAAATTTCCTCATATTCTAAAGGAGAAATTTCGAGATTGTGCGCTAATTTATCCAAGAATAATTTTTCTTCTGGACTCAAAGCCCCGTCAGCAGTTGCAACTCTTACGATGGAAGAAAAATGTCCTTTGTTTCTGCTCTTAAATTCGTTATCAAATAAATCGGAAAATGACATAATTTTAAGTTTTAGTGTTACTCAAATTTAAGCATAATTTTATATTTTTTTGCCCTATTTTTCTTAAAATATTATAATTATTGGAATGAAAATCACATTTAATTTAATCACCATTTATTGAAATCTATCCTAACTAATTTCAAAATAATTCGTAAGTTTGACACGCACTAAATCTTTAATACATTAAGTATGTCGGAATTTTGGATTTATTTTGAAATAGGAATGCGCCACGTTTTAAACATAAACGCTTACGATCACGTTTTGTTTTTAATCGCTTTGACCGTTCCCTACTCATTTAACGATTGGAAACGAGTTTTAATTTTGATTTCCCTTTTCACCGTTGGGCATACAATTGCGTTGCTGCTTTCAGTTTATGGAGTTGTGGTTGTAAAAGTCAATCTTATTGAATTTTTAATTCCAATTACGATATTAATAACGGCACTTTTTCATCTTTTTACGGCTGGAAAATCATCCAAAAATGAAAGTATAAGCATAGTAGGTTTCATCACATTGTTTTTCGGAATTGTACACGGATTAGGTTTTGCGACCTATTTTAAATCAATTCTTGGCGGAACTACAAATGATAAATTAGTACCGCTTTTGGAATTTGCAACGGGAATTGAAGCATCACAAATAATAGTTGTTTTGGTTGCTTTAATAGTTTCTTATTGCGTTCAAACGTTGTTTAGATTTTCAAAAAGAGATTGGACATTAGTAATGGCATCATTTGTGATTGGAGTTGTATTGCCAATGATAATTGAGAGTAAAATTTGGATTAGATAAAAAAATGGAAAAGAAAAAATTAAATAAATATGATAAAGCCTATCTGCGAATTGCATCCGAATGGGGGCAACTTTCCTATTGCAAACGTCGTCAAGTGGGCGCAATTATTGTTCGTGATAAAATGATAATTTCCGATGGATACAACGGAACGCCATCAGGTTTTGAAAATTGTTGTGAGGATGACGAAGGATTAACGCAGTGGTTTGTGCTTCACGCTGAGGCAAATGCAATCCTGAAAGTGGCCCGTTCAACACAAACTTGTGAAGGTGCAACGCTGTATATTACACTTTCGCCTTGCAAAGAATGTAGTAAATTAATTCACCAATCAGGAATAAAAAGAGTGGTGTATCAAAACGGGTATCGTGACGATTCTGGGATTCAATTTCTGATAAAAGCAGGCGTTGAAGTGGAGCAAATTTTAGTTCTTGAACAATAAATGAAATTCAACCAAAAATATTTTCCAATAGTATTCTTTTCAACTTTAGCATTGGGAATACTTCTTGGTGCCAAATTAAATTTTCCTTCTCAAGGAAATGTTTCGTCTTCGGATAATCATAAAAACAAACTCAATAAACTAATTGATTTTATTGATAATGA
>CANIFM010000147.1 GCA_947466955.1 Bacteroidota bacterium | reverse complement strand
TCTCAAAACAATTTGTCTTCAGAAGGGTACTACACGAAATGTAATTTAGGATTGTTGCGAGTGCGCAGAAATATATGTAGGTCATAGGCATAAATTACTTTATATCGTTTGGGGGGAAGTGTAAACGTAGTGATTATAATTGGAATAAAGGGGGGATTTTAAAAAAAAGTTAATTTGGTTATTCGTTAATTCGGTTATTCGGAGGAAGGGTTTATTTGGGAAATCTGTGTAAATCCGTTTAAATCAGTGGCAAAATTCCTATCCCCAGCCTGTCATTGCGAGGAACGAAGCAATCTAAAGGAAAGGGTGTCAAAGCGGGAATGTGTTAATGGATAATTGATTTTGGGGAAATCTAAAATCTTAAATCTTAAATCTGAAGCTTGCGTGAGGGATTGCAGCGGATAGCCCACAGACAAGTGTAGCGAAAGCGGAACTTGACGAGGACTTGCAGCGGAATGCCCGACCGAGTTTACGAAAAATGTTGTGTTTCCTCAAAACGTTCAAAACGAGGGCACGCCCAAAAGAAAAAAACCCTCACATTCAAACTGAATTTGTTTCAGTTTCCTGCAAGGGTTCTCTATTTATATTTAAAATCGGGTATTAGCTACCGCACATTTCACAGTCGTCTGGCCCCGCATTTTTAGCCAATTCTATCATGGCGCGGTATTCTTCTGGGGTCATTTCTACGGCTTGTGTAACTACTGGAATAGCGGTTACTTCTTGTTCTTGAACTTCAATTGGCTCTGCTTTTTTGTCGTTATTCAAAGTGAATTTTATAGCGTCAACAGCTGCTTTTGTTCGCAAATAGTACATTCCGGTTTTCAATCCTGATTGCCAAGCGTAGAAGTGCATCGACGTTAGTTTTGAATAATTGGCGTTTTGCATGAACAAGTTCAACGATTGCGATTGATCTACAAAATACCCTCTGTGGCGGGACATATCGATGATGTCTTTCATGGACATTTCCCAAACGGTTTTGTACAATTCCTTTAAATCTTGTGGGATATTTAGGTTTTGAACCGATCCGTTTTCACGCATTAATTCTTGTTTTAGGTCTTCTGTCCAAAGTCCTAATTTTACTAAATCTTCCAACAAATGTTTGTTGACTACAATGAATTCGCCCGAAAGTACGCGTCGCGTGTAAATATTGGAAGTGTAAGGCTCAAAAGCTTCGTTGTTTCCTAATATTTGCGAGGTCGAAGCGGTTGGCATTGGTGCTACTAAAAGCGAGTTTCTTACTCCGTTTTTCAACACTTCTTTACGCAATGCTGCCCAATCCCAACGGCCTGAAAGTTCTTCGTCTTTCATTCCCCAGAGGTTGTGCTGGAATTCTCCTTGCGATATTGGCGAACCAACATAACTTGAATATGGACCTTCTTCGATTGCCAATTCCATCGATGCGGTTACGGCAGCAAAATATAATGTTTCGAAAATTTCTTGGTTCAATTTTTTAGCTTCGTCGCTTGTAAACGGCATGCGCAACATAATAAATGCATCCGCCAATCCTTGCACTCCCAACCCAATTGGGCGGTGACGCTTGTTTGAATTTTCTCCTTCAATTACAGGATAATAATTTCTATCGATTACTTTGTTCAAGTTTCTGGTCACGCGTTTGGTAACGGTAAACAACAAATCGTGGTTGAATTTTCCGTTTTCAACGAACATTGGTAACGAAAGGGAAGCCAAATTACAAACTGCAATTTCGTCTTTCGATGTGAATTCCATAATCTCGGTACACAAATTCGATGAACGAATAGTTCCTAAATTTTTCTGGTTCGATTTTCTATTGGCTGCATCTTTGTACAACATATATGGGGTTCCAGTTTCGATTTGCGATTCTAAGATTTTCTCCCATAATTCGTGCGCTTTGATGGTTTTTCTGCCTTTTCCAGCGGCTTCATACGAAGTGTATAAGGCTTCAAATTCTTCGCCATAAACATCGTATAAACCCGGACATTCGTTAGGACACATCAACGTCCAAAGTCCGTCTTCTTGAACTCTTTTCATAAACAAATCGGAAGTCCACATTGCAAAAAACAAATCTCGGGCGCGCATTTCTTCTTTTCCAGTATTCTTTTTCAAATCCAAGAAATCGAAAATATCTGCGTGCCAAGTTTCGATATAAATCGCAAAACTACCTTTACGTTTTCCACCACCTTGATCTACGTAACGTGCAGTATCATTGAAAACACGCAACATCGGAACAATTCCGTTCGACGTTCCATTGGTGCCACGAATATACGATCCTGTGGCGCGAACATTGTGAATTGAAAGTCCAATTCCACCTGCCGATTGCGAGATTTTAGCCGTTTGTTTTAGCGTATCGTAAATACCGTCGATGCTATCGTCTTGCATTGCCAAAAGGAAACAAGAAGACATTTGAGGTTTTGGCGTTCCCGCATTGAACAATGTTGGAGTAGCGTGTGTGAAGAATTTTTTCGACATTAAGTCATACGTTTCTATCACAGAAGTCAAATCGTCTAAGTGAATTCCAACCGAAACTCGCATCAACATGTGTTGTGGACGTTCCACGATTTTCCCGTTTATTTTCAACAAATACGAGCGTTCCAAGGTTTTGAAACCAAAATAATCGTAGTTAAAATCTCTATTGTATATAATGTGCGAATCCAAAAATTCGGCGTTATCCATGATCACTTTGTGAACTTCTTCGGAAAGCAAAGGCGCTTTTTGCCCGTTTCGTGGGTTCACGTAAAAATACATTTCGTTCATCGTTTCCGAGAACGATTTTTTGGTATTGGAATGCAAATTCGAAATCGCAATTCTCGCTGCCAATTGTGCATAATCTGGATGCGCAATGGTCATCGAAGCCGCAGTTTCGGCTGCTAAATTATCTAATTCTGACGTAGAAACCCCATCATAAAGTCCTTCAATTACTCGCATTGCTACTTTTACAGCATCAACTAAATCGTTCAAACCGTAACATAGTTTTTTAATTCTATCGGTAATTTTGTCGAACATCACAGGCTCTTTGTGCCCATCTCTTTTTATTACGTACATACTTTTTTGTTTTTAAAACAGAAAATCCCTTCGCTGTTTTTCGTTATTTGTAATTTATACTGAACTCGTTTCAGCATCTTTTTTTGGAGCTATTTCCAGCTATCCATTGCAATCCACGCCCAAAAGCGTGGGATTTCCATTACTATCTGGGCTAGGGCTTCAGATGTATTGATAAATTTTGAGTACTAATCACGATTTTAAACAAACCGCAACTCTAAATGGTGTGTAATTTATATTTTTTAAAATATTTAAAACTATGCACTTTTAGTGCATCTCGCATAAATTTCTAAAATGTTTTTTTGCCACAGATTCACAGATTTTTAAATCATTTCTAATCTGCGAATCTGTGGCTAATTTCACAGATTGGTAATTTACCTTTCAGACTTTAGTCTGCCAATCCAACACAAGGACTTCAAGTCCATTGGTTTATTTTCTAAAAATCAGCGTCAAAACTAATTTTTTGAGCTTGAGAATCCGTATTCATAACTCCCGATTTTTGATATTCCGCTACTTTCTTTTCAAAGAAATTGGTTTTCCCTTGAAGCGAAATCATATCCATAAAATCAAATGGGTTTGTAGTATTGTATTCTCTGTCGCAGCCTAATTCAACTAACAATCTGTCGGCAACAAATTCTAAATACTGCGTCATTAAAACTGCATTCATCCCAATTAAACTCACAGGAAGTGATTCGGTAATGAATTCTCTTTCAATTTTTAAAGCATCTACAATAATCTCACGAATTCTATCTTTTGGAACTTTATTCACCAAGTGGTGGTTGTGCAAATGCACCGCAAAATCACAGTGAACGCCTTCATCACGAGAAATTAATTCGTTAGAAAAGGTCAAGCCTGGCATCAAACCACGTTTTTTCAACCAATAAATAGAACAAAAAGCACCCGAAAAGAAAATCCCTTCTACAGCTGCAAAAGCAATCAATCGTTCTGCAAAAGAATCCGATTCAATCCATTTCAAAGCCCAATCTGCTTTTTTCTTAATTGCAGGAAAAACATCTAACGCATTGAACAAATCGTCTTTTTCTGCTTCGTCTTTTACATACGTATCAATCAAAAGAGAATAGGTTTCGCTATGAATGTTTTCCATCATAATTTGGAAACCATAGAAAAATTTGGCTTCCGCATATTGTACTTCGTTCACAAAATTTTCGGCTAAATTTTCATTTACAATTCCGTCAGAAGCGGCGAAAAACGCCAAAATGTGTTTTACAAAATAACGTTCATCATCAGAAAGTTTGTTGTTCCAGTCATTTAAATCCTGAGATAAATCTATTTCTTCAGCAGTCCAAAAACTTGCCTCCATTTTCTTATACCATTCCCAAATATCGTGGTGCTTGATTGGAAAAATCACAAAGCGATTCTTGTTTTCTTGTAAAATTGGTTCTACTGATGACATATTAGGTTGACTTTAATGGAATTATAAAAAAGATTTATTTGTTAAATCTGAATTACAAAGATTGTGAATTATTGCGGTTAAAAAAAGCCAAACTTATTCACAATTGGCAATAGTTTTTAACAATCTTAAAAGTACTTCAAATTTTTAAACTAAATACTAAATTACTGAATATCAATATATTAAAATTACAATAAAATGTTAAAGTCCCGTAAAATATAGGAATTTTAATTTTTTGTGAAGCGTAAAAAAATGGGGGTTTATGAGGTGTTGTTTTAGACCATGAAATATAAAATGGAATACAATTATTAAATAAAAAGTTCCTTACCCGAAGGTAAAGTCCAGATTTTTTGCCACAGATTTTTACAGATTAAACGGATTAAAATATAGACTTAAAAACAATGAAAATTCTTTCAGAGTAACTTCTTTTAATTTGTGAGCGACAAAAAATCTTTTAAATCTTTTAAATCTGTGGCAAAAAAGAAAAAACTTTTACGAGAAGGCAAAGTCCAGATTTTTTGCCACAGATTTTCACAGATTAAAAGGATTTAAATATGGACTTAAAAACAATGAAAAATCTTCTAGGTAACTTCTTTCAATTTGTGAGCGACAAAAAATCTTTTATGTTTTTTAATCTATGGCAAAAAAAATCATAAATCATTCTATTTAATTAATAGGTGTAATAAGGTGTCGTATTTTAAAATATTTAATTTTAAATAGGTTTTTACTTTTTAGAGACTTTTGACTTTACGACATTAAAACTTTCGACTTACTTTCCTCAAACTTATTTTTTAATTTCTTGAGCTACTTTTTCAAGTTCCATATACCAATCTTCGCCAAATCGACGGATAAGAGCTTCTTTGACAAATTTGTAAACTGGAACTTCCAATTCTTTTCCTAAAGAACAGGCGTCGTCGCAAATTTCCCATTTATCATAATTGACTGCGGCAAATTCGGTAAAATCTTTCACCCGAATTGGATACAAATGACAAGAAACAGGTTTTTTCCAGTCAATTACGCCTTGATTGTAGGCCTGCTCAATTCCGCAAAGTGCAGTTTTTCCGTCATAAATAACGTAAGCACAATCTTTTTCATCAATTAAAGGCGTTTCAAGATCGCCATCGGTTCCTTTTCTCCAAGTTCCTTGCGCTTCAATAGCAGCAATTCCTTCTTTGCGAAGAAAGGGTTTTACCTTTGGATAAATAGATTCAAGGATTTTGGTTTCCGCTTCACTCAAAGGTGCGCCGGCATCTCCATCAACGCAACACGCGCCTTTGCAAGCAGATAAATTGCACACAAATTCCTTTTCTAAAATGTCTTCCGAGACGATGGTTTTTCCTATTTGAAACATTTTGCAAATATAACTATTGTTTTGAAAAGCACCTTATATATAACCTAATAATAACAACGGTTTTAACTATCGTTGTATTAATTTATCTACTTTTGCAGTATTAAATAACA
Source organism: Bacteroidota bacterium (assembly GCA_947466955.1). GTDB lineage: Bacteria > Bacteroidota > Bacteroidia > Flavobacteriales > Flavobacteriaceae > Flavobacterium. Next base: position 876 of record CANIFM010000147.1, on the reverse strand, counting down.
AAAAAAATGGAATTCGACTTTAAAGAAATTGCAACTGTAGGAATGGTGCTTTTTGCTGTAATTGATATTGTAGGAACAATTCCAATTGTTGTAGATTTAAGAACAAAACACGGGCATATTGAATCCGAAAAAGCATCAATTGTTGCGTGTTTAATTATGATTGTGTTTTTATTTGCTGGGGAAGGACTTTTGAAATTAATTGGAATTGACGTAAATTCATTTGCAGTAGCAGGTTCTTTCGTATTGTTTTTCTTGGCTTTAGAAATGATTTTGGGAATTCGGATTTATCGTGATGAAGAAGCCAGTTCGGCATCAATTGTCCCGATTGCATTTCCATTAATTGCAGGTGCAGGAACAATGACGACTTTACTTTCATTGAAAGCGCAATATGCCACCGAAAATATTGTTGCGGCAATAATACTAAATATAATTGTGGTTTACGGCGTATTAAAATCCTCAGCCAAAATCGAAAGAATGTTAGGAAAAAATGGTTTGGGCGTGATAAGAAAGACTTTTGGCGTTGTTTTGCTTGCAATAGCTGTTAAATTATTTGCCGGTAATGTTAAAGGTCTCTTTATGTAAATTATTTTTTTAGTATTTTTACGACTTATTAAAAAATACAGAAATGAAAATTTTTACTTCAATATTAGTTGTCTTGGCGCTTGGTTTAATTATTTTTAATATCACATTACTTGATTTCAATCATCTTTTTGATGGTAAAAATTCTATAGCGCTTATCGGAATTGTAGCTTCAATTTGTGCTGTTTTAATTCTTTTGATTTTTAAAGTTTCCAAAAAAATTGAAGAACGAACTAAATAATTCAGTACTATTTGATTCGCTAATTATTGGTGGCGGTGTGTCGGGAATGTCTTGCG
>CANIFM010000146.1 GCA_947466955.1 Bacteroidota bacterium | reverse complement strand
GAATAATCTAACGTATCTACAACAAACCATTTTTCGAGCTGTTTTTCATAAACATAAATCGTATCGGATTGTGTATAAATGCCCAACCAATATTTTTTTTCTTTTTGGGATATATTTTTCACCAAAAGATGCACCCATAAATCTTTGGAAGAGTTCCTTGGGTATAATGAATTTGTAGTTTTCCAAGGTTTAAAATGGTCATTTTTCAGGGCATTGGCTGCATTAACTAAAGAACTGGTTTCCGATGAATCCTTCCAACATTCTAAATAATCGAATAGCGATTTTGAATTGGCACCCTCTAAATAAAAGACGTTGCTTTTTCTGTCACGCTGAGAAAATGCGGACATAAAAGCAAACAACAATAAAATTATCGGAAAGAACCGAGCAAACTTTCTATAAAGCATTGTTAAGTCTATTTATTTAAATAATTTTTCTATTTCGGAAATCAAGTAATTGTAATGCCTCATTATTAAAATAGTACATCTTTAATTTGAAAATCATAATCGTTAAAAGTATAGTATTGTTTTGAATAAGTAGGTCTCTATATCATAAACTATTAAAGGAAAAATCCTTTCAAAAAATAGGGTTTCCCCTATTGCCTTCATTATTTGTTTTAATTTCATTTGTAAGTGATTTCGTTATGTTTTAAAGGATAATAAGTAAGTCGAAAGTTTTAATGTCGTAAAGTCAAAAGTCTCGAAATAGTTAAAAAACTATTTAGAATAAGCCAATTACATATTTTAAACACGACACATTATACACTTACTAGTTAAAGGTGCTTAAAACATTAGATTTTACCATGATAATTATTTAAACATAAAGTGGAGTCCAGAACCCACTATAAAAAACGGGGCGTGTCCGAAAAGCTTTATGAGTAGGAAAATAAAAATATTTATTATGAAAAATTTTTCATTATTAGTTGTGTTTGTGGTGGTGTTATTAATGACAAGTTGTGAATCAACAGATAATTCAAATGCGACATGTGACCCCGTTCAATCCAAGTATTACACACAATCTACTGGAATTTACACTTTAGTTTTGTACACAGGTGTTGGTACAACTAGAGAAATACATGTATCGTATTCAGAATACCTTAGTCCAAAGGTTTGTTATTAATTGTTAAACAACCCGTTAGCCGAATAGGGAAATTAGAGTAGGCAAAATATTAAATTTTATATTATGAGCATTACAAGAAGAGAATTTGAGAGACAAAATTCTGCGGAATTATTGCCGTCTTCAATGCAAACGTATGCGTTAGGTGATATTTGGGATTGGGAATACGAATTTTTATTGTTCCATCCGCATTTAGTTTATAAAGCAGATAATATTGCTAATATAACTGATGTTGAAGGTTTGTATGTAGAACTTCAAAATCAATCGCTAGTTAACGCAATGATTCCTGACATAGATTTCACTGCGGATATTAGAGTTGGTGCTTCCATCAAAATTCCAACGATTAAAAATTTCGATTTAACTAGTCATATTTCCAATAATAGTATAGTTCAATTTTCATTCGGAAAAGTGAAAGGAAAATCAATGACACCTGTTCGTTCAAAAGTTTCTAAAGGATTAGATCATCTCAAAGAGACTAATTTTTCAAGATACAAACACGCCATTAGGGGTTATGAAATAGTAATTGGTTTATTTTATTCAGATTCGGTTGTGTTAACGGTTGACAAAACCATATCAGACACAGCCACGCTAAAAGCCGAATTTATAGCGCAAGGAATTGATTTTGATGTTACTATTGATGCTAGTAGTAAAGAAACAATAACAATAAATACGTCCGAAAGTCCTTTTGCAGCACAATTTATATCAGGAAGAGAAATATAATCTATCAATCAACCTCATACAGTTTGAAACCCTGACTGGGTTAATTAACAAGCAAGGAGCAAGCCCAAAATCCTGAACAGAGTAAGCAAAACCAAAAAAATCTAATAATCATGTCAATTACAAATTTAAACAACATTCATTTAACGACTGCTCAGGCAACCTCTGCAACCACTGCCCTTGCAGCATTAGAAACCGCATTGGCGGTAGTAAACATTAACCTATCGGCAGAAGACCGCCGGCGTTATGGGAGTATCAACGAGCAAAACAAACTGTTGGTAAACAAAACCATGGATTTCCACATCAACCAGTCGGCATTGGAATCGCCACATGTCAACTGGACAGAATTTGCCAACGATTATACCAGCCGAAACAATATGGAAAACATGATTGCGCGACTAGAAAGCATGGTGACCAGACTGAAAAATGCCAAAATCTTGCACGATTATGACAACTATCAGGCGGCATTGGCAGACTATGCCTATACCAACTTTATGGCAGGAACTGGAACCACAGGTTACGAAACCAAAATGAACGATATGAAACAGTTTTTTAGTAGAACAACGACACCAACAACCCCGCCAACGGTTTAAAAAACAGGTTCATTCGGGTTTTTTAGTATTCTGTTGGGGTTAAACAATGATAATTTGAGGTTAATTAATCAAAAATTGGGGTCTCGAACCCCAATTTCGGGTTATTTGACCCCAAAAAAGGACTCATTTTCTCCAAAAGAACAGTAAATAACCCCAACGGAACACTTATTAACCCCAACGGAGGATTATTTAACCTAAATAAGTAAAAAATAGTATAATCTTAAAATAATCAAAATGAAAAATAATATTCTATCAATAATCATCCTAATGTTTTTTGCAAATTTAGCATCAGCACAAACAGCCAATAAAGCTACAAAACCAGTTTACCAAAAAGTATATTGGTTTGCAACAGGTATAGAACAAAAAGGTTCCGACTTGCTTTTAGACAACCCCAATGTGGTTTCAGAAATAATCCCAATAGCGTGCGAATTGCCAAATGCTTACAACATTGGGACTATATTCGAAAAGTTTTTTATTGACAATTATGCTATAAGAGAGGGTGCAACAGGCGTGATGGTTTATCCATTTCTGTTTGCAACTTTAGAAGAAGCACAAACTAAAAGGAATACTATAATCGACAGGATTAAAGCTAGTGAAAATTCCAAAATATGTGATGTCAAGAAATTTGAATATCAATGTAACTAACAAAAAATCAACAAAGGAGCAAGCCGAAAATCCTGAACAGTGTAAGCGAAACAAAAATTATTTATTATGAAAAAATTAGTACTTACAAAGGGATTTCAATTTCTTGTTTTAATGTTGCTTACAAACAACTTTTTAAACGCACAGACACTGTTAGACGAAAAATTTGAAGGAACTGCAATGCCCGCAGGCTGGACGTTTCAATCAACTACTACCGACCCAAATGGCACTTGGACTTTTTATGATCAATTTGATGATGTTGAGGTCAATTGTGATCCAAATACTCCTCCTAGAAATGAATGGGTAATTACACCATCTTATGACTTATCGTCCTTTAGCAATATTTATTTGACGGTTTCACCTTGGATGGTCAGCGAAAACATGGCTGATTTCAGTAACAACACTTTTGATTATAAAGTGCTTGTTTCAATGGATAACGGATTAAATTGGTTTGAATTTTTAAGCGATAATGCTTTAACCACAAATGACTTTACTATTACTGGGTTTTTTTATGATAAAACAATTTCAGCATCTCTTCAAGGTTTTTGTGGGCCTGGAATGAACAACATAAAAATTGCTTTTCAATATACAAGCACAGGAACTGCAACACAATATGTTGGGGCCTACTTAATGGACGTTAAATTATCTACTGATGTGCCTGTAACAACAATTAGAAATACTAATTTAACCGAGGTTACTTGGTTTTCAATCAATAATTTTCCCGGCACTTTTGAAATTGAATATGGTCCTTTTGGATTTACGCAAGGCACAGGAACTTTAGTTAGTGGTTTGTCTGGCAGTTCAAGTTCCTATACTTTACCTTCAAATTTGTGTGGTTACGATTGTTATATAAGAACTAATCTTAACGGTGCCAACAGTGTTTGGAATAAAGGAAGTTTTGGATACTATGTACAAAATTTGTCGAATAGCAACACTACTTCCACTTCAAATCAAATTAATTGGACAGGAATAAGTTCAAATTACGACATAGAATATGGACTTAATGGCTTCACGCAAGGAACTGGAACCTTGATTAGTAACGTCCCCGGATTTAGTTATATTTTAAACGGATTGACTCCAAACACAACTTATAAATATTACATAAGAACGAATTGTGGTAATTCATTTGGGGGTTGGTCTCAAAGGACGTTTACTACAACAACGCTTTCGGTAAACAATTTAACTCATGAAGCATTTAAAATATATCCTAACCCAACAAATTCTATCTTGAATATTAAAACGCAAGGAATTGTATTAGGAGTAAAAATTATTGATTTAGCTGGAAGAACAACGAATATTTCAAATTTAAATAACAATACAATCGACGTTAGTAGTTTATCAAACGGGATGTATTTTGTAGAAATTAAAACAGAAAATGGTTCGTTTAAAGAAAAATTTATAAAAGAGTAATAGTTAACCCCGTCAGGATTATAAATCTAGACGGGGTTATTAATAGGGTTACGCCAAAAATCCTAAAAAGTGCAAGCGAAACAACTTTTTAATTTTTTTACAGAAGATAAAATCAAAGAATTAACCAAAGTTTTCAATGGTAACAAAGAAGATTCTTTGAGCGAATTAATGGAAAATATGGCGATAAATTCACTTGGAACGAAATGAGAATGTTCAAAGCGAGTATTGGAAAATAAATCTAATTCATCCAATAAACCACCATAACGGCAGGAATAAAGTAGATTACAATTGTTCTCGCACCATCATAATCTTTCGCCAATCGCTGCCCAAAAAGCAACATCAATAGCGTAACACAAGAAAAAATTCCGCCATAAAATGCAAAAGTTCGCCCTTCATTTACAAACAATTCAATAGCGCCCACAACACATAAAACCCCAGAAATTAATTCCAAAATCAAAACGTGAAATAAGGCAAGAGGCACGGTATTTTTCAAAACCGTTTTAGAAAAATGTCCCGTCAACCAAGCTATATTGTCTTTCCAGTGAAATAATTTGTCGTATCCGGATTGCAAAAACGTAATGGCCAAAAAAACCAGAACCAAAATAGAAGCTACATTATTCATAATTTGTTATTTTTTGTGAATTAAACGAGTCAGTTTTATAGATAAATCCGTCAAAATTATTTTCGCATTTCCGTTGCGTTCAATGTGATACATCGCATCCGAAAGCTCCTTAAAAATGTCATTTATATTGTTTCCATTTACAAACGGCGCAAAATTTTCCAGCTTGAATTTAGGCACTTTCATCTCCATATAAACCAACTTTGGCGTTTCATAATTCAGTAGCAACGCCTGTCGGAACATATCGATACAAAAGTTCAAAAATTTCTTCTGCGTTTCCCTTCCCAAACCCGCAATTTGCTCGCTCCAAAGAATCAAATCTTGAATTGCAGCCGCATTTCCTTTCGCTCGAAAAGCCGCACGAACCCACAAAACAAACCATTCTTCAAACGGCAATTCTTCGCTTTCTTCGTCCAATAAAAGCAACGCTTTGTTATAATTTCCTTGCGATTGGTGCGCAATTTTATCAGCCAAACTCGCCTCAATATTTTCTCTAAGAATCAATCCGTCGGCAATAATTTTCTCACTCAAACCATTAAAATGCAACACCTGACAGCGCGACCGAATCGTTTGAATTATATCTTCTTCATTTTCAGAAATCAATATAAAAACCGTTTTTTCTGGCGGCTCTTCCAACAGTTTCAGCAGTTTGTTTGAAGCCGAAATATTCATTTTTTCCGCCATCCAAACAATCACAATTTTGTAACCGCCTTCATACGATTTTAGTGCCAACGCCTTCAGAATTTCCTGCGCATCGTCCACCCGAATTTCCCCTTGCTTGTTCTGAACGCCTAAAATTTTGTACCAATCAAACAAACCGCCGTAAGGATTTTCAGCAATAAATTGTCGCCAATCTACCATAAAATCCAAACTTTTAGGCTTTGTTTTTACGTCTTCTGTCGTAACGGTTGGGAAAATAAAATGCAAATCAGGATGCGAAATCGACTTAAATTTCAAGTTGCAAGATTCGTTTCCGGTGTTGTTTTCGCCATCAAAATTCCCGCACAAAACATACTGAGAATAGGCAATTGCCATCGCCAAAGTTCCACTTCCTTCTGGCCCTACAAACAATTGTGCATGAGGAATTCTACCCGAAGTGGCGCTTTTTGTCAAATGATTCTTTATATAATCTTGTCCTAAAATTTGGGAAAACAGCATAAAGCAAAGATAAGAGAAAGTTCTCTAGTTTTTATAATTTGGAGCGAATTGTCTTTCATTTTCAGAAAATCATATTCCCGCTGTCATTCCAAATCCTCGCTAAAAAGCTCGGGATTTTCCCTTCCATCGGGGCTGGATTTGAAGTTAATTTGATTATTTGTTGATTTGGTTATTCGGATTAGAAGTTGTTGGTTGTTGGTTGTTGGGAAATCTGCGAATCTGCGGTGGTATTTCCAATTTATTCGTTAGACCAAACCTGACAGGTGTATTTAATATATTTTTTAATCTTCGACTCAAGCGATAGTTAGCGGACGAAGTAATCCGCGATTCTATTTTAAAATTATTTTGTGCCTTTTCCTTAAAACCTTTTGTTTCTTTTGTGGTAAAAAGTTTATCTACTTAATCCCATCAACAGCAACTTTCACATTACCATTTACTTTTATAAAAGCAATAATAGCCTTGTTCGTCAATTGTATTTTTTGAAATTGAACATCGTCAATTTTTCCATTCACAAAAACCCCAGGCATCGGAGAATAATTCTTCAAATAATTCATCATACT
>CANIFM010000145.1 GCA_947466955.1 Bacteroidota bacterium | reverse complement strand
TTTTGGTGGATGCATATTATAGGTATATTAATATTTTTAAATTATTTATATTTCTCAAAACATTTGCACATTTTATTAGCATTTCCAAATACTTATTTTGCCAATTTAAATCCTTTGGGACAGTTTAATAATTTAGAATCGGTTACAAAAGAAGTAAAATTGATGATGGATCCAAATGCAGATCCTTATGCAACAGCTCCAATTGATGAAAATGCAGTTCCTTCAAAATTTGGCGCAAGCGATGTTCAAGATTTGAATTGGGTGCAATTATTAAATGCCTATACTTGTACTGAATGCGGTCGATGTACTTCAGTTTGTCCTGCAAATCAAACTGGTAAAAAGCTATCTCCTCGAAAAATTATGATGGATACCAGAGACCGTTTAGAGGAAGTTGGTAAGAATATAGATGCGAATAAAGGGATTTTTATTCCAGATAACAAAACATTATTAAACGATTTTATCACTCCAGAAGAACTTTGGGCGTGTACTTCTTGTAATGCTTGTGTTGAAGAATGTCCCGTAAATATTAGTCCATTATCAATTATTATGGATATGAGACGGTATTTAGTAATGGAGCAAAGTGCTGCGCCAATGCCTTTAAATGCTATGATGAGCAATATTGAAAATAACGGTGCGCCTTGGCAATACAACCAGCAAGATCGTTTGAATTGGAAAAACGAATAACAATAATTACATTAAAATTCTCTTATAAGTGAGTTTAAGAGCGTTCTTAACAATTTTAAATAAATTTAGAAACACAACAAAAATGAACTCAGAAGATTTAGACAAACAATTAGTTGCAGCATCAGAAAATGGTCACACAATTAGTCCAATTTTACCGGAAGGGGTAAAAAATTATTTAATAGACATTGACGGAACCGTTTGTGATGATATTCCAAACGAAGAACCAGAGAGAATGTTGACTGCAGCAGTTTACCCTGACGCATTAATTACTTTGAATAAATGGTACGATGAAGGGCACATTATCTTCTTTTTTACCTCAAGAACTGAAGCGCATAGAGAATATACTGAAATTTGGTTGAAACAACACGGTTTCAAATACCACGGAATGGTAATGGGAAAACCGCGTGGAGGAAATTATCATTGGATTGATAATCACTTGGTTAAAGCAACAAGATACAGAGGTAAATTTACGGATTTAGTTGAAAAAGAAGTTACAATTCAGGTTTTTGATGACGAACACCACGAATAAAAAAGACAACTTGTGAATTTTCACAAATAAATAGATATAATATGTCAGAAAGTTTAGTAGTTCCTACAATGGCAGAAATGTTAGCACAAGGAAAACAGCCAGAAGTTTTATTTTGGGTTGGTTGTGCAGGAAGTTTTGATGATAGAGCAAAGAAAATTACAAAAGCATTTGTGAAGATTTTAAATCGTTCCAATGTTTCTTTTGCTGTACTTGGAACCGAAGAAAGTTGTACTGGAGACCCTGCTAAACGTGCTGGAAATGAATTTTTGTTTCAAATGCAAGCAATGATGAACATTGAAGTTTTGAACGCTTATGAAGCAAAAAAAATAGTTACTGCTTGCCCGCATTGTTTCAATACTTTGAAAAATGAGTATCCCGAATTAGGTGGGAAATATGAAGTGGTGCATCATACAGAATTTTTAAAATCGTTGTTTGATGATGGTCGATTAACCATTGAAGGCGGTCAGTTTAAAGGAAAAAAAATCACTTTTCACGATCCTTGTTATTTGGGAAGAGCCAATAATGTATATGAAGCACCAAGAGAATTGATTCTTAAATTGGATGCTGAATTGGTTGAAATGAAACGATCAAAAGCCAATGGTTTATGCTGTGGTGCTGGTGGCGCGCAGATGTTTAAGGATGCAGAACCAGGGAATAAAGAAGTGAATATCGAAAGAACGGAAGAGGCTTTGGATACAAAATCTGATATAATTGCTACTGGTTGTCCCTTTTGCAACACAATGATGACCGATGGAATCAAAAATAAAGAAAAAGAAGGCGATGTTAAAGTTATGGATATTGCCGAACTAATTGCAAATGCTCAAGATTTGTAATTATATAAATCAGAATTTAATAAATAAATTATAATGTATATTCCTTTCGAAAATTTACCAGAAGAATCTAAAATATGGATTTATCAATCCAACAGAAAATTCTCTGACGAGGAATTTGCAGCAATTGAAGTCGATTTAAAAGCGTTTATTGAAAATTGGACAGCACACGGAACCAGTTTGGAAGCGTCATTTGAATTGAAATACAATCGGTTTATAATTCTTGCCGTAAATCAAGAAGTTCAAGCAGCAACAGGCTGTTCTATAGATTCTTCGGTTCAATTTATTCAAAATTTAGAACAGAAATATGAAGTAGATTTATTGGATAAAATGAATGTTACTTTCAAATTAGGAGAACACGTTGCACATAAAACCTTGCTTGATTTCAAAAAAATGGCTAAGGACAAAGCGGTTACAGAAAACACAATTGTCTTCAATAATTTGATAAATAATATTGCTGAATACAATGAATCTTGGGAAGTTCCAGCAATGGATAGTTGGCACAGTCGCTTTTTTTAAAATAAATTCGTTTAATGAAATCAGTTCTACTTCGTTTTTCTTTAGTTGTTATGCTAATTGCATTCGGAATTTCGTGTTCTACAACCAAAAATATTAAATCTAAAAATCCAATTGCAAATGAATTTGACACCAATTTATTTGTAGATAAAAAACCTTTCAAAAATCCCTTTTTTTCTGAATCAATAGCAGAAGAACAATGGGTTGACAGTGTTTACAATCAAATGAGTTTTGACGAAAAAGTGGGTCAACTTTTTATGGTTGCAGCCTATTCCAATAAAGATTCTATTCATATAAATTCCATTGACAAACTTATTAAAGACTCTAAAATTGGAGGTTTGATTTTTTTTCAAGGAGGACCCGTTCGTCAAGCTAATTTGACAAATCGCTACCAATCCAAATCTAAATTACCATTGTTTATTGGAATTGACGCAGAATGGGGATTGAGTATGCGCTTGGATTCTACCTATCGTTTTCCTTGGAATATGACTTTGGGGGCAATTCGAGATGCAAAATTAATCGAAAAAGTTGGTGATAAAATGGGATTTGAAAGCAAAAGATTGGGTGTTCATTTCAATTTTGCACCAGTTTTAGACATCAATACCAATCCAAAAAATCCAATCATCGGTTTTCGATCCTTTGGAGAAAATAAAGAAAATGTTACCAATAGTGCCATTGCATTGATGAAAGGCGTTCAAAAACAAGGCGTTTTTTCAACAGGAAAACATTTTCCAGGTCACGGAGATACAGAAGCAGATTCGCATTTATCATTGCCATTAGTTAGTTTTTCAAAAGAGAGAATAAATGACGTTGAGTTTTATCCTTATAAAAAAATGTTTCAAGAAGGGCTAGTTTCAGTGATGGTTGCGCATTTAAGCGTTCCAAGTTTAGAGCCAAGAATCAATTATCCGACTTCAATATCGTATAATGTTGTTACCAATATTCTAAAAAATCAATTAGAATTTAATGGCTTAATTTTTACTGATGCTTTAAATATGAAAGGCGCCAGTAACTACAAAAGGGAAGATGGAATTCCGTTAACGCCCGGTGATATTGACTTGGAAGCGTTCTTGGCAGGAAATGATATTCTTTTATTTTCAGAAAATGTACCAGCCGCAATTGAAAAAATATGTTTAGCCTACCAAAACGGATTGATTTCTGAATTTAGATTATCTAATTCGGTTAAGAAAATTCTAAAATTCAAGTATTTTGCAGGTTTAAATAATTTCAAACCTATAAATACTGTAAATTTAATTAAGGAAATTACGCCAACTTCAAACGATGCTTTACAATATCAATTGTATGAAAATGCAATTACAGTTTTGAAAAATAAAAATGAAATTTTACCAATCAAATCATTAGAAAATAATAAGATAGCGTATGTAAAGTTTGGCGATGACGTAAACAGTTCTTTTGTTTCGACTTTAAAAAAATATACAGAAATTACTGAAGTTGCTAACGAAAATATTGACAGTTTAAATGTGCAATTAAGCAAATTCAATACAGTAATTGTTGGTTTTCACAAATCAGATAAAGCTTGGAAAAAGCAAGATTTTACAGAGAAAGAATTATTTTGGTTGCAAGAAATTTCTAAAAATAACAATGTCATTTTAGATGTATTTACAAAACCATATTCGCTACTTCCTGTAACCACTTTCGATGAAATAGAAGCTGTTGTTGTTTCGTATCAAAATGCAGATATTGCTCAAGAAGTTTCGGCAGAATTACTATTCGGAGCTATTGAATCTAAAGGAAAATTACCTGTTTCAATTCTTCCAAATTTCAATGTAAATGATGGTTTGTCAACCGAAAAAATAAATCGTTTAGGATTTTCAACGCCTGAAAATGTTGGAATGAATCCTGCTGTTTTGGCTCAAATAGATGTTTTAGCAAAAAAAGCGATTGATAATAAAATGACGCCCGGATTACAAGTTTTAGTGGCTCGAAAAGGGAAAGTGATTTATCAGAAATCTTTTGGTTCGCATACTTATGAAAACAATACAAAAGTTAAAAATTCTGATGTTTATGACATTGCATCGTTAACAAAAATCGTTTCGACATTGCCAAATGTGATGCAATTGTACGATCACAAAAAAGTGAATTTGGACACAAAATTAGGAGATATGCTTCCAATTTTCCAAAATTCTGATAAAGCTACAATTCCATTTAAAGATTTATTATCGCATTATGCTGGCTTTCAAGCTTGGATTCCTTTCTATAAAGCAACATTAGACAGTTCAAAAATTCCCTTACCTAAATATTATAGCAAAACTATAAACGATCAATTTTCAAAAAAGGTAGCTGATAGTTTATTTATTAGAAATGATTATCACGATACAATTATGAAAATGATTGTAAACAGTAAGTTATCAGTCAAAAAAGAATACAAATACAGTGATTTTACATTTATAATTTTAAAGGATTATTTAGAGAGAATGACTGGCAAAAAATTGGATGTTTTGAGTCAAGAAAACTTTTACAATTCACTTGGAATGAACAATACACTTTACAATCCATTGACTAAATTGGATAAAAATGTAATCCCACCAACAGAAATCGATACGTATTTCCGTCACCAAATAATTCAGGGTTATGTTCACGATATGGAAGCGGCTATGGAAGGTGGAGTAGGCGGTCACGCTGGTATTTTCTCGAATTCGATGGACATTGCAAAAATAATGCAGATGTATTTACAAAAGGGAAATTATGGAAATGTGCAGTATTTTTCATCTAAAACCTTTGACGATTTTAACACTTGTTATTTCTGTAAAGAAGCAAATAGGAGAGGGCTTGGATTTGACAAACCGCAATTGGGTGCTTCAGGTCCAACTTGTGGTTGTGTGCCAATGATAAGCTTCGGACATACTGGTTTTACTGGAACAATTGCTTGGGCAGACGCTGAAAATGAAATTGTATATGTCTTTTTATCCAATAGAACTTTTCCTGAAGCAACTGTAAATAAACTATCTAAAGAGAATATTCGGGAAGATATTCAGAAGGTAATTTACGATGCAATTGAAAGATAATTACTATTAAATATTTTTTAACGTAAGTTTAATTGTACTACAATCAATTTTTGTTACTTTCGTTACACTAAAATTCAAAAATGAGAATCGCAATAGTTTGTTATCCAACATTTGGAGGAAGTGGCGTTGTTGCTACAGAATTAGGTCTTGAATTGGCTCGAAGAGGGCACGAAATTCATTTTATAACCTACAGTCAGCCTGTTCGTTTGGCACTATTAAATCCCAATGTTCATTATCACGAAGTAAACGTTCCAGAATATCCCTTGTTTCATTATCAACCTTATGAATTGGCTTTGTCAAGCAAATTAGTTGATATGGTAAAACTCTACAAAATCGATTTATTGCACGTTCATTATGCTATTCCACACGCTTATGCGGGATATATGGCAAAGCAAATGTTGAAAGCCGAAGGGATTAAAATTCCAATGGTAACAACGCTTCACGGCACAGATATTACTTTGGTTGGGAATCATCCGTTTTATAAACCAGCGGTTAGTTTCAGTATTAATAAATCAGATGTGGTTACTTCGGTATCTCAAAATTTGAAAGACGAAACCTATAAACTTTTCAATATTAAAAGGGAAATCCACGTGATTCCAAATTTTATTGAATTGGATAAAATTAAAATTGATTCTACTATTGCTTGTCATCGCTCGGTTATGGCAAATGAAAATGAAAAAATTATTACACATATTAGTAATTTTAGAAAAGTAAAGCGCATTCCAGATGTAATTGAAATTTTTAATAAAATTCAAAAACAAATTCCATCTAAACTTATGATGGTTGGTGACGGTCCTGAAAAAGAAATTGCAGAAAGTTTGTGTCAAAAATTAGGAATTTCGGATAAGGTTATCTTTTTTGGAAATAGTAATGAGATTGATAAAATTCTGAGTTATACTGATTTATTTCTTTTGCCATCTGAAACAGAAAGTTTTGGATTAGCAGCTTTAGAAGCAATGGCTTGGGGAGTTCCTGTTATTTCAAGTAATTCTGGCGGACTTCCTGAAGTGAATTTTGAAGGCGTTTCAGGTTATTTAAGCGATGTTGGAAATACTGAAGAAATGGCACAAAATGCTATCAAAATTTTAAAGGACGATGCTATTTTAGCTAAATTCAAAGAAAATGCATTATCCGTTGCAAAGCAATTTGATATTAAAAATATCGTACCTTTATATGAAGACTTGTATAAAGAAGCTTTAAGTAAAAATATATGAAAAGAATCTGCCTATTATTTGTAAGTATAATTTTATTTTCTTGTAGTACAACAAAATCAAAAGTTGTTGATAAACCTTTG
>CANIFM010000144.1 GCA_947466955.1 Bacteroidota bacterium | reverse complement strand
TTATTAGAAATATTAAATTCTGGCACGGAACTCCAAGAATCCAAAACGCGAATTGAAATATCAACTGAATCTTTGGAAACTAATTTGGTTTCCATTACCACTTGGCTAACATATCTTTGACCTCGAATTAATCGTTCAGATTCTTTTACCAATAGGGAATCTAAAGGGGTGTTTTCATTAATTAAAAGCACATTTTTTATAGCGAAATTCTTTGTTTTAATGTGTAGTAAATTTCCCGCTTTTAATGGGAATTTTTTTGGTATTGCTGCAGTATCATTAACTGAATACCCAAAAGGGTCAAGTGTGGTGATTTTAATTTTTCTGATAATCTTCCCTTCAAATGAAACAAAGTTCATTTTTTTGATTTTATGAAAAGAGTTCATTGCAATTTTAGGCTTAGAAACAGGCTCGAAAATTAGTTTGTAAATAAACTTAGTAAACTTATGTTTTTTAGAATACAACTCTATTTTACTATATCTTTTAGTTTCTTCTTTAGACTTTATAGTATCTTGAGCCACTAAAAAATAGCAATTAAAGAGTATGAAAAAGGTGAAAATAATTTTTAGTCTCAAAGTCTGAATGGCTTTAATTATCAAAATTAGCATTTATATAAATAGAATGCTATTAATCTACGAATAATGAAAATAATCCAATTATTTTAATACTAAAAACATTGTAAATTGAGCAATTAATTTTTTATGATTTTTCGGGTTATAGAAATGCCATTAATTTCTATTTTCAACATGTAAATACCATTTGATAATCGGCTAATATCAACTTCATTTACTTCGTATTTACTAGTAATGTTTTGAATAAAACGACCCTCCAAATCGAAAATTTCAATTTTCGATATCTCCATTTTTGATGTTATTGTTATTAAATCTGATGTAGGATTTGGATAAATAGCCATCTGACTTTCTATTTCATTTTCAATACGATTTAATGTGTTTGATGCAACCCAACTTGAAGCTAAATTATTGTCTAAAGCAGTATCAATTAATTGAAGGTAACTTCCACCACCATCTGCATTTGTTGGCCATGGCGCACTATCATAATAAAAAACAGTGTCAATTGTATTACCAAATGCATCCAACAATATTAAATTTTGATTACTATTGGATAAATTTCTATAAAACTCTCCAAAAGCATTAAATCCATATTTACTCAAAAAAGTAGTCGCCTTACTCGCTAAATACAAACTAGTGTTTGCTGCAAGAGTTGAATTTGCAGGAAACTGATAAGAAAGTCCTAATCCACCGAAATAGATACCTGACAAATTAACTGCTTGATTTCCACAATTTTTTATTTCGATAAATTCTTGATCATTACTTGTGAAACTGGTTGTTAAAACTGGATTATAATTAATTTTTGTAATTACTAATGGAGGAGTAACAACACTATTACAACTAGAAAAACTACCAATATTATTATTCATCCAAGCTATCCTTGCACTTAAAAAAGTTTTAATTCCATTTATTTGATCTAAATGAACTCCAACGGAATTCCATCTCGTTTGTTCTCTAATTACTGCAGGTGAAATCAAAGTAACAACATTATCAATCATAGTATTTAATATAGTCAAATTCATCGGCTTACCAACTTGGGTCACTTCATTCCAACGTTTAGATAAATAACACTTAAATTGAGGGCTCAAAAACAGATCTTTCCAAAATTTAGCTCCATCATTACCACCATCTGAAAACTGCCAAACATCAGTATGACTTCTGTCAAAACCCCATAAAAATAAATCATTTCCATAGGTTAAATTAAAATCCCAAAGAGGACCAGCTCTTAATTTTCCATTTCTTTCTTTATGAAAATAAGTGCTAAAGTGATAGCCATCAGCATTGCTACCTAATTCATTTGACAGCATAAAATCAACAAATGAAGGTATGTCAATTACAGAAGGATAGCCATTTATCTCAGAATAATTATTTACAGAAGTGGTACTCGCTAATTTATTAAATTCATTGTGGATATAATTATCTTGTTGAACGGTAACTTCTGTTGGTTTTGGCAAATCATGAATGAAATTGGCATTGTTTCCAGAAACATAAGAAGGCATCGTCCAGGCAATTGGGTCGCCACTAGTATCTTTATCGGATTTAGTAATATATCCCCCAGATAGTTCTGGGAGTGTATTCTGTGTAGTCGTGATTTTTGTGATATTAACTCGTTGAGAATCCGATTTTATTTTTTCTTGCAAAAGATATAAACCTCTATAATCTCCATTTAGTATTAATTCACAATAGACTGTTCGAGGGGCATAATTGCCCATATTTCTTGAAATTGCATAAGAAATATAATCCCTAATTAAAGATGGGTCAAAAGCCAATCCGTTTAGAACCCAATCATTTTCAGATGGCATTCCCAGTATAGAAACATTATTATTTGATACATTATCCGCCAATCTTGTAGTCAAACCATAACCTTTTTTTTCTAATGCTTGAGAACTCGACCCACGAATTTCTATATCAATTCTCCCGTTATAATTTAATGATGTTGGATTCGTTTGATCTGAAACAAAGTTTTGAACTCCAGGCCCATTATAAATAATTTTCATATTTGCTAAAACTCTTGGAGAATCAAGAATTGGCAAAGAATTATCCGTATTGATTACTACAATCGGAAGATTGCTTTCCGTAAAAGCTTGACTGAAGGAATTAAAATCACAAAACACTAACAGAATTACTATCAGCGAATTACTTACTATTTTTAAGGGTTTAAAAAAATAATGTTTCATAATCAAAATTTATAATTAGTGTGTAAATGTACTTAAAAAAGTAATCAGAATAGTAATATCGCTTTTTTACCGTACTTTTTAAAATTCTTCATACTTGATTAATAAACAAAAAAAGACCCGAATAAACGGGTCTTAAAAACAAAAAATTAAAACTCAAAAATTAAAACGAGTACGTTGTTGCTAATAAAATAAAAGCAGTGGTTTTCTGTGGAGTTCCATCAGTAAAAATCTTTTCTGAAGCGGAATCCAATCTAAATTCAGGAATAAAAGTCAAATTTCCATCTTTAAAATTTAATGACAGTGTGTTCGCAAATACATTTGCAGCCAATCCAACTACGCCATCTTTATCATCAAAATATTCAGCTCTGTAAGCCAAACTAAGGTTTTTCTTTAAGGTAACATTGGCATACCCAACTACCGAAAACCAAGAATTTGTTCCAGAAACAACATCGTCAGTTGTTAAAGCATAGGTTCCATTGAACCCCAAAGATAGTTTTTCAGATATTTTCTTAGATGCTACAAAGTCAAATTGAGTTTTATTAACAGTTGAAACTGGGTTTAAACTTCCAGAAGTAAAATTAAAAAAAGCACTTCCTGTTTCACCTGTATAACCCAATTGAGCAATAACCGTTTTTTGAGTAGAACCCGCAGCAACTGCCGATTTAAAATCTGTTGGATTGGTAACTCCCGCCATGAAATTGTATTTTCCAACAGTATATTGTGCTTTCACTCCTGTATTAAAGAATGGTCCGTTTGTAAAAGCATAAGACATACTGTAGTTCTTGTTGTCAATTGCATCTAATAATTCGTAACCAACATGAGTTCCGAAACTACCTGCTGTAACTTTGAAACATGGCGAAAAATCATAGTTCACATACATTTGTTTTACCATGAATGTTGTTGGTTTATCATTATAAGTAAATTCTGAAGCTCTAGTTCCGAATCCTAAATCTACAAAAACCGACGCTTTTCCAGATTTGTGAGAGGCTTCAATGGAAGCCATGCCTAATTCAAAAGAATCATGAGATTTTGTGAAACTCGTTTTGCTATTGTCGAATTTTGAAAAATCATATTTGTAATACATATCTACAGATCCTGCAAATACGGTAGCTGCTGGGGCTGCCTCTTGTGCGTAGTTATTGGCAAAAGCCGTTAAAAATAATGCTACAGCAAATAAAGTCGGTTTAAAATTAAGGAGGGTTTTCATGTTTAAAAAATTAATTGTTACTAATAGATTTGAAAAAATTGAATGTTATTTATTTAAAAAAATGGCATAAAAATTCCCGTTCCGTAATTTTCATAAATTTGAAAACGGAAATTTTTAATTCAAAATAAAACAGATTTAGTTTTGCTAAAAGCTACTTTTTATAGGTATTCTCCGTGTTGAGAAATATCTAAACCAAGTTCTTCTTTGTCTTCACTAACTCTTAAAGGAGTGATTTTATTGACAATGTAGAACAAGGCATAAGAAACAGTGAAGGCAAAAACGGAAACGATAACTAAGGCTTTTAATTGGATTAAAAACAAAGTCGCATCACCAAAAATCAATCCTTGATTGTCACCAACAATTGCATTTACTGATTTTGAAGCAAATACTCCCGTTAATAACATTCCAACCATTCCACCAACTCCGTGACAAGCAAAAACGTCTAAAGCATCGTCAACTTTGCCTTTAGGAAATTTACTTACTACTAGATTACTCACTATACTTGCAATAAAACCAATTGCTAAAGCAGAAGGAATTGTTACGAAACCAGCTGCAGGAGTAATAGCAACCAATCCAACTACAGCTCCTATACAAGCTCCCATTGCTGAAAGTTTGTGTCCAAGAATTTTATCTAAAAACACCCAACCCATTGCGGCAGCAGCGGCAGCAACTGTTGTAGTTCCTAATGCCTGAGCAGCAAGACTGCTAGCTCCTACAGCAGAACCAGCGTTGAAACCGAACCAACCGAACCATAGTAATCCTGTTCCTAATAACACATAAGTAATTCGTGCAGGATTTGATTTTTGTGTTTTTCTTTTTCCTAAGAATATCGCTCCAGCTAATGCAGCCCAACCCGCACTCATGTGAACTACTGTTCCTCCAGCAAAATCTAAAACTCCCCATCCGAAGAATATACCATCAGGATGCCAAGTCATGTGACATAATGGAGCGTAAACAAATATTATAAATAAAACCATGAATAACAAATAAGCCCAGAAACGAACACGTTCTGCGAAAGCTCCTGTTATTAAAGCAGGTGTGATAATTGCAAATTTTGCTTGAAATAAAGCAAATAATATAAATGGAATTGTTGGGGCTAATTCCCATGCAGAATTTGCGGTAACTCCATTAAAAAACAAATTTGAAGTTGGGTCGCCAATGATACCGCCAATTGAAGGTCCAAAACACAATCCAAATCCAACTACAACCCATAATACAGTTACGATTACCATCGCCATAAAACTTTGTAAAACTGTACTAATTACATTTTTTTTACCTACCATTCCACCGTAAAAGAATCCTAATCCAGGAGTCATTAACAATACAAGTCCTGTTGCAACAAGCATCCAAGCTGTATCACCTGTATCTAATTTAAGAGGCACAACATGCGCTCCTAAAACTGTACTTTCAGGAAATAAATAAATTGAAAAAACGGATAACACCAAAATTGTGATTAGAATCACACTTAAAATAATTTTTCTCATTGTTTTTTGATTTAAATTCGGAATAAAAGTAAAAAAATATTCTTAACCCCCTAAAAAAATATCAAAAAATATAAAATTTTTATCATATTGCAATTTACACCCTAAAAATTTTAGGGGTAAGTCAAAATATAAATTAAAAAATAAAAATTTGATAATGCCCTTTTTGAAAAAATGAGAAATAAAAAAAACCTGCTCAAGTAAAAGAACAGGTTTTTGAGAAGTTATAATTGATGGAAATTACTTTACAATTCCCTTTTTTAATATTTGACCAAAATTGTACATGTCTTCAAACGAACAATATAAAGGAACTGGTGCTAAACGGATAACATTTGGTTCTCTCCAATCCGTGATTACACCATTTTTCATTAAATAATCAAACAAGGAACGCCCTTCACCGTGAAGAAAAACGGAAAGTTGACAACCTCGTTCTTCTTGATTGGAAGGTGTGATAATTTCAAACGAACCATTTACTTCTTTGCTGATTTCTTGTAGAATGAACTCTAAATAGGACGTAATTTTATTCCTTTTAATAATCAATGCATCCATTCCGATTTCGTCGAACATTTCCACAGATGCTAAATACGGTGCGAGTGAAAGAATTGGTAAGTTACTAATTTGCCATCCTTCGGCACCACGAACTGGGTCGAAAGTAGGTTCCATTTTGAAACGTCTTTCTTTGTTGTGTCCCCACCAACCTGCAAACCGAGATAAACTTGTATCGTTGTGGTGTTTCTCGTGAATAAAACAACCCGAAGCATTTCCAGGTCCTGAATTCATATATTTATAACTGCACCAAGCGGCGAAATCGACATCCCAATCGTGTAAATTCAATTTTATGTTTCCTGCGGCGTGCGCCAAATCCCAACCAACATAAGCTCCAGCTTTGTGTCCCGCTTCAGTGATGGTTTTCATATCAAAAACTTGACCAGTATAATAATTTACGCCGCCTATTAACACTAACGCCAATTCGTCACGGACTTCTTCAATTTTGGCTAAAACATCTTCAAGGCGGATGTTGTGTTCTCCTTCTCGACGTTGAATTTCAACAATGGCTTCTTCTGGATTTAATCCGTGAAAATTTACTTGGCTTTGAATCATATATTGATCGCTCGGAAAAGCCTTGGCTTCGCAAAGAATCTTGAATCTTTTTGGTGTTGGTTTGTAAAACGTCACCATCATTAAGTGAAGATTTACTGTTAATGTATTCATTACGGTAACTTCTGATGGAAGTGCGCCTACAATTTTACTTAACGGATTTGCAAAACGTTCGTGGTAATCCCACCAAGGTTTTTCGGCATAAAAATGACCTTCGACAGCGAGGTTTTCCCAATCGGTCATTACCTCATCAACGTATTTTTTGGCTCTTTTTGAATGTAATCCAAGTGAATTTCCTGTAAAATAAATTACGTTTTTACCATTAACTTGTGGAAAACTAAACTCATTTCTATA
>CANIFM010000143.1 GCA_947466955.1 Bacteroidota bacterium | reverse complement strand
GAATACACCAAATCTTGAGGAACTGCCGCGTCAAAACTTTCAGGGTATTTTTGAGCCAAATAGTTGTCAAAAACATCGTGTCGTGCCGACGTTAATCCGTTGCTTCCCATTCCGCCATTGTAGCCTTTTTCGTAACTTGATTGACCAAAAGAAGCCAATCCTACAATAACATCACCCGCTTTTATATTGGCATTATCAATGACATCGCTGCGTTTCATTCTGGCGGTAACCGTTGAATCTACTATGATGGTGCGCACAATATCGCCCACATCTGCAGTTTCTCCGCCTGTGGAATGAATGGTTACGCCGTAGGTTTTCAATTCTGCAATTAATTCTTCTGTTCCGTTGATAATAGCCGAAATCACTTCTGACGTAATTAGGTTTTTATTTCTTCCAATTGTTGAAGATAATAAAATGTTATCGGTAGCGCCAACACACAATAAATCGTCGATATTCATTATTAATGCGTCTTGTGCAATGCCTTTCCAAACAGAAATATCGCCTGTTTCTTTCCAATACATATACGCCAACGAGGATTTTGTTCCTGCTCCGTCAGCGTGCATTATCAAACAATATTCTTCGTCTTGCGTTAAATAATCGGGGATAATTTTACAAAAAGCTTGAGGAAACAAACCCTTATCAATGTTTTTTATAGCGTTATGAACGTCTTCTTTGGATGCTGAAACACCGCGAAGTGCATACCGTTTGCTTGTATCTGAACTCATTTTTTTGTTGTGTAGTTGTTTGTAATTTTCAGATTTGAAATTTTGTGTTTAAATGCTTTTATTTTTATAAGCAACTTATTTTCTTGTCAAAACTTTTTCTACAGCTGCAACAATCGCTTGATTGTTCAATTTGTATTTATCCATTAATTGCGCTGGAGTTCCGCTTTCGCCAAATGAATCTTTAACAGCAACAAATTCTTGTGGAGCAGGTTGGTTTAATGATAAAACTCTTGCGATACTTTCGCCAAGACCACCCAAAATATTATGTTCTTCAGCAGTTACGATACATTTTGTTTTGGCTAATGATTTCAAAATAGCCGATTCATCTAATGGTTTTATAGTATGAATATTGATAACTTCAGTAGAAATTCCTTTTGCTTCCAATGCTTCCGCTGCCAACAAAGCTTCCCAAACTAAATGTCCCGTTGCAACAATAGTTACATCTGTTCCTTCGTTTAAGATAATTGCTTTTCCGATTTCAAATAGTTCGTCAGACGGCATGAAATTTGGAACAACCGGACGTCCAAAACGCAAATAAACAGGACCATGATGTTTTGCAATTGCTAATGTAGCTGCTTTGGTTTGGTTGTAATCACACGTATTAATTACAGTCATTCCAGGCAACATTTTCATTAATCCAATATCTTCTAAAATTTGGTGGGTTGCGCCATCTTCACCAAGAGTTAATCCTGCGTGTGAAGCGCAAATTTTTACATTTTTATCAGAATACGCTACCGATTGACGAATTTGATCGTAAACTCTTCCTGTAGAAAAGTTAGCAAAAGTACCTGTAAAAGGAATTTTTCCGCCAATAGTTAAACCCGCTGCAATTCCAATCATATTGGCTTCTGCAATTCCGATTTGGAAAAAACGTTCAGGGTGATTTTTCTTGAAATCATCAAATTTTAAGGATCCAATTAAATCGGCACAAAGTGCTACCACTTTATCATTGGTTTGTCCTAATTCTGTCATTCCTGCTCCAAAACCTGAACGGGTATCTTTACTTCCTGTATTTGTATATTTTTTCATTTTTATATTTGAGATATAAGAACTAAATAACTATGATAATTCATAATTTATAATTCATAATTATTTAATAGTCGCTTTCTCCTTCAGTATAATTTTGAGCTAAAGCAGTTTCTAATTGTGCATCATTTGGAGCTTTTCCGTGCCAAGCGTGACTGTACATCATAAAATCAACACCGTTACCCATTTCAGTATGCAACAAAACGCAAACAGGTTTTCCTTTTCCAGTTCTTGATTTCGCATCATTCATTCCTGCAATAATTGCCTCAATATTATTTCCGTCTTTAATTTCTAAAACATCCCAATCAAAAGCTTCAAATTTAGCACGAATACTTCCCATTGCCAATACTTCATCTGTTGTTCCGTCAATTTGCTTTCCGTTGAGGTCGATTGTAGCAATTAAATTATCTACTTTTTTTGCTGACGCATACATAATTGCTTCCCAGTTTTGACCTTCTTGCAATTCTCCATCTCCGTGAAGCGTATAAATAATGTGGTTGTCACCGTTCAATTTTTTTGCTTGAGCAGCTCCAATTCCAACAGATAATCCTTGCCCTAAAGAACCTGAAGCCATTCTAACTCCTGGTAAATTATCGTGAGTTGTTGGATGTCCTTGTAACCTTGAATTAATCAATCGGAAAGTAGCCAATTCGTCAACTGGAAAATAGCCGCTTCGTGCTAAAACACTGTAGAAAACTGGAGAAATATGTCCGTTTGAAAGGAAGAATAAATCTTCTCCAATACCGTCCATATCGAATCCTTCTTTTCGATCCATAATATTTTGATACAAGGCTACCATAAATTCCGTACAACCTAGTGAACCTCCTGGATGACCTGAATTGACTGCGTGAACCATTCGAAGAATGTCTCTTCTAACTTGGATTGTTAAATCGCTTAATTGTTGTGTGTTGGGCTTCATTTTGTGAGTTATTGTTAAACTGCTGCAAAGATAATCAGATAATTGGATTGATTGATTTTTAAATAAAAAATCCTACC
The DNA here is from genome assembly GCA_947466955.1 of Bacteroidota bacterium. GTDB lineage: Bacteria > Bacteroidota > Bacteroidia > Flavobacteriales > Flavobacteriaceae > Flavobacterium. The sequence goes on along the minus strand of CANIFM010000143.1, from coordinate 4,321 downwards.
GAAGTAGGATATTTATTTTATAAAAATTGGAATCATTATTTAGCAACAAGTTTTTTGTCAACCACTCGATCCATATAATCTTGAATGAAGGCTTTGCAATTAAGTTCTAGTGCATTCATTTCTAGATTTCTGTTGGCAATTAAATTCAATTTTAAACCTTTATCATTTTTATCATAAAAACCAATTGCATTTTTCCCATCGAAAGTACAAATGTAATTTCCTTTTGAAAACTGATAGATATTGCCCGTAGAGTTAATTACAAATGGCGTACTTGTTTTTGTATCTAATAAACTTCGTCCCCAACTTCTAAAAGGTTTTTTATAGCCAATCATATCCAAAATTGTTGGGTAAATGTCAATTTGTTGCGCCAAATCTGTATTCACACCAACCAATTTACTGTTTGGTTTATAAATAATAATAGGAACTGCAAAACGATTTATTGGTTTTTGAAATTCGTCATAATAGATTTGGTTGCAATGATCGGCAACAAAAACGAAAATAGTATTTGAAAACCACGGTTCTTTTTTGGCTTCATTAAAAAAGCGTTTCAACGAATAATCGGTATATTCTGCACATTTATGAATAGGAACTCCACCTTCATGAAATTTGTTTTTATATTTTTCTGGAATAATATAGGGTTCATGGGAAGAAACAGTAAATACAGATGCGAAAAAAGGCGTTTTCTTTTTATCGAGTGTTTTCTTCATAAATTGTAGAAATGGTTCGTCCCAAATTCCCCAAAAACCATCAAATTGAGAATCATCATTATATTCGGTTCTTCCATAATAATTATCAACTCCAAGAATATTAGCAAACCCTAAAAAACCCATAGAACCATTGGCAGCTCCGTGAAAAAATGAGGTGTTATAGCCTTCACTTTTTAAAGTAGAAACCAAGGATTCAATTTTTTGTTTTGGATATGGCGACGAGGTAAAAGCATCTTTAAAAGATGGAATCCCTGCCAATACCGATGACATTCCGTGAATTGACTGTCGCCCATTTGCGTAAGCGTTAGTAAAAATCATGCTGTGTTGCGATAAGGAATCTAAAAACGGCGCATGACTTTTATAATTTGGAATTTTAGCATCTTTATTCAATGCACCGATGTATTCGCGACCATAACTTTCCAAAATAAAAACTACCACATTGGGCTTTGTTTCAGGGTTATTATGATAGGTTTTTATGGGTTGAACTAAGGAGTTAATGACTTGTGGATTCACATCCTTATAATCGGTTTTTATGAAACTATTACTGAATAACGTTCTGATTATGGCAAAGGGAGTATTCAAAACAATATCCGAATGCACAATGTTTTTTACGTGTTTACTTGCGTCTAAGATATTGATTGGCCTAGTAGATTTATTAAAATCGCCACCACGAATTCCTCCAATAGTCATTAAAATTACAAATAAAAAACCAACTGTTGAAAATCCGAAATAGGCAATTTTTTTTGTAGGTTGAAATGCTATTACGGTAACTTTTTTGTATAAATAAATCCAAAGTGCTGAGAAAAGCAGAAATAATAGAAAAACATGCCAATATTCGATTAGAAAATTAAAAAATAAAACCGTTTTATTAGTTTCGTGCTCCAAGACGTTCAAGGCTACAATTGTAGTTCTTGCAAAAGTAAATTTATAATAAATAAAATCAATAAAATTAGTGGCATAAGCCAATAAATTCATTGAAAAATACAAATAAAACAAGAATTTTTGGTAGCCGAAATTGGTGTTTTTAAAAATTGGTAAAACAGAACATACTATAAATAATAGGTTTGCATATAAAATAGCAGTGGTATCGAAAGCCAATCCATAATAACAAAGCGACATAAAATCTGAAATAGAATCGACTTTTAGCAAATTGAAATTATAGATATAAAATAATATGCGAGCAAAAAAGTAAAAGATGTAAGCAAGAGAAAGTCTATAAAAAAGTACTTTGTATTCGTTTAAGCGCAAGTGTTGCTGCATGTTGCAAGGAATTAATTTGTATTCTATGCAAATATATTACAAATTAATTATTGGTTAAGTTAAAATTAAAACAAAGTGAACATTGAAATTAAATTCATGTTATGATTAAGAAATTGCGTGAGTGATGGAAGTGGAAATCCTCTCGCGGAACGAAGTGGAGCGAGAGATTGTAGCGGACAGCACGACCGAGTTTTCCGATTGTATTACTCTTTACAATAAAGTTCAAAACGAGGGCACGCCCCAAAAAAAACTATAAATGGTATAAATGTTAATTAATTTGGTATTTCACAACTCATAAATCACAATTCTCTTATCTTTGCGGACTGAAAAAAGCCTATATGAAGTTTGATTTATTAAAGACTGATCCGCAAACGCAAGCCAGAGCGGGAACAATTACGACCGATCACGGGGTGATTGAAACGCCAATTTTTATGCCTGTGGGAACTGTTGCGTCGGTGAAAGGCGTGCACCAGCGGGAGTTGAAGGAGGAAATTAATCCTGATATTATTCTTGGGAATACGTATCATTTGTATTTGCGACCACAAACCGAAATTCTTGAAAAAGCGGGTGGATTGCATAAATTTATGAATTGGGATCGGAATATTTTGACTGATTCTGGTGGTTATCAAGTGTATTCGCTTTCGGCAAATAGAAAAATTAAGGAAGAAGGAGTGAAATTCAAATCGCATATTGACGGTTCGTATCACTTTTTTACGCCTGAAAATGTGATGGAAATTCAACGTACTATCGGTGCCGATATTATTATGGCATTTGATGAATGTACGCCTTATCCTTGTGATTTTCGGTACGCACAACGTTCGATGCACATGACGCACCGTTGGTTAGACCGTTGTATCAATCATTTGGAAAAAGTTCCAGTGAAATATGGTTACGAGCAAACATTTTTCCCAATTGTTCAGGGAAGTACCTATAAAGATTTGCGGATGCAGTCGGCAGAATATATTGCCAATGCTGGAGCGCAAGGAAATGCAATTGGTGGACTTTCAGTGGGGGAACCTGCCGAAGAAATGTATGCAATGACGGAAATTGTTACTGCGATTTTACCACAAGACAAGCCGAGATATTTGATGGGTGTGGGAACGCCAATTAATATTTTGGAGAATATTGCCCTTGGAATTGATATGTTTGATTGCGTGATGCCAACAAGAAATGCCAGAAATGGAATGTTGTTCACGGCAAATGGAACGATAAATATTAAAAATAGAAAATGGGCTGACGATTTTTCGCCTGTTGACGAAATGGGATTGACATTTGTAGATACAGAATATTCAAAAGCGTATTTGCGCCATCTTTTTTCGGCAAACGAATATCTTGGAAAGCAAATTGCTACGATTCACAATCTTGGATTTTATATGTGGTTGGTTCGTGAAGCCAGAAAGCATATCTTAGCGGGAGATTTCAAAGTTTGGAAAGAAATGATGGTAAAAAATATGAGTCAGAGATTGTAAAAACTTTATGAAAATAATAGACAAATACATATTAAAACGCTATTTGAGTAACTTTTTTGTAATGTTACTGATGTTTATTCCAATTGGAATCATCATTGACGTTTCAGAGAAAATTGACAAAATGGTTGAAAACAAAATTCCTATTTCAGCTATTGCGTTGTATTATTTTCACTTTACCATTTATTTCGCAAACCTCTTATTTCCGATATTTCTATTTCTTTCTATAATTTGGTTTACCTCAAAATTGGCAAATGACACAGAGGTCATTGCGATATTGAGTTCTGGGATTTCATTTACACGATTTATGCGTCCTTATATAATAGGTGCGTCAATAATTTCGGTTTTAGCATTATTAATGGGGATTTTTTTACTGCCTAGTGCGAGTGAAGGCTTCAATAATTTCAGATATACCTATCTCAGAACTGGTGGTAAAGAATTAATGCGAGAGAATTCTGATGTATTCCGACAAATTAGTAAAGATGAATATTTATATGTAGGAAGCTTTAACGAGGTTTCAAAAATGGCATTCAACTTTTCATTAGAAAAATTTAAAAACGACGAATTACAATTCAAAATAACCGCCAATAGAATCAAGTGGAATCCAATCAAAAAAAACTATACCTTATTTGAATACTCTAAAAGAACAGTTGGTCCATTTTCAGATAAAATTGAAATATCTGAAAAAAAAGATACCGTTTTTAGTTTTGATTTAGAAGATTTAACTCCCACAGTTTACGTTGCAGAAACATTACCATTATTAGATTTATATCATTTTATAGATAAAGAAAAAAAGCGGGGATCTTCAAATATCAGTGTATATTTAGTGGTCCTTTACAAAAAATACAGCTTACCCGTTTCCGCATTTATCCTAACAATAATAGCACT
>CANIFM010000142.1 GCA_947466955.1 Bacteroidota bacterium | reverse complement strand
TCAAAAAAGGCATTCCAAGCATCAGGTGGTTTTGGAAATATTCACCCTGGTGAAGATCCAGATTTATCCATCCGACTTTGGAATATAGGTTTTGAAACAAAGTTGTTTTCCGATGCTTTTGTCTATCATAAAAGAAGAATTGATTGGGAAAAATTTTATATCCAAGTTAATAAATTTGGTAAGGCGCGTCCAATTTTAAATAGTTGGTATCCAGAACACAATAAATTAACTTACTTTTTCCCATCATTATTTATAGTAGGATTTTTCACTTCTATATTACTTTTAATTTTCTCTCAAGATTTACTACTAAAATTATATTTCATATACTTCTTCATATTATTTGTTACCGCATCATTTCAAAATCGAAGCGTAATAATTGGCTATTTGGCAGTTCGTGCAACTTGGAAACAATTTTTAGGTTATGGATTAGGATTTATAGAGTCATTTTTTAAAATCATTATTCTTAAGCAAAAACCTGAAGTCGCTTTTCCGGAATTATTTTTTAAGATATGACAAAAATAATAGGTTTAACAGGCGGAATAGGAAGTGGAAAGACTACGATTGCTAAACATATAATATCATTAGGAATACCTGTTTATATTGCTGATGATGAAGCTAAAAAGATTCTTTTATTACCTGAAACTTTAGAATCCTTAAAATTAGTTTTCGGCAATGCAATTTTTGATAATGGAAATTTAAATAAAGATAAATTATCAACTATTGTATTTAACAATCCCGAAATGTTAAAACAGTTAAATCAAATCATACATCCCGCTGTAAAAAAAGATTTTGACAATTGGCTCAAAGCCAATAAGAATGCTCTATTGGTTGTAAAAGAAGCTGCTATTTTATTTGAAAGTGGTAGTTATAAAGATTGTGATGCAATCATTACAATTGTAGCTCCATTAAACAGAAGAATAAACCGTGTTTTGAAAAGAGATAATACAAATTATGAAGCTGTTTTGAGTCGAATTAACAATCAATGGACAGATGAAATGAGAATTGAGAAAAGTGATTATGTTATTGAAAATAAAGACATTATAAAAGCGTGTGCGCAAACCGAAAAAATTCTAAAAAAATTCCTAAATCAATAAAAAATATGCTAATTGTTAATGTTTGGTTAATATATTAATGGTATAAGTGTTAAAATGTTAAATTTGTATAGATGAATAAATTATTTTTCCGTTTGTTAATTGTATTGATGAGTTTATCCCTAATTGGGATTATTTTGGTCCAAGTATATTGGTTCAATTCCTCTTTTCAAAATAATGATGAACAATTTCGTTATCATGTTCAACAAGCAATTAGTAATGTATCAAATAAGTTGCAAAAGCAGGAAGCTTACAGTTTTTATGATAAATACAATCGTTATAAAGACAGTACAGGTAAAGCTCCCCAAAAGAAAGATTTATTAGAATTTTATTATGTTCAAAAAAACACAAGGACTAATGAGACTATAATTTATTCTAATACAATTATTGCTGAGGATTATTCTATTTCGTCGTCTATTTTTAATAAAAAAATCGATAGTGTTAAATTGAAAAACTTCTCATCAAAAAGAACAACAGAGGTTTATAATAACAATAAAATTGATAATTCAAGTGTTCAAAATAATTTAATTCCGGATTCAAAAATTCAAAAATCAGGAAACTTAGAAATTTTGGATAATGCACAATTTGAAATTTCTTATAAAGATATTGCGTCAACAATGCCAATTGATGAAAGGGTTTCAAAAGAGAATTTAAATAAATTATTATCAAGTGAATTAGATGAGTTTGGTGTTAAAACACCATTTGAATTTGGGATTTATAGTAATGGTTTAGCTACGAAAATTAAATCGGATAAATTTAAGTACGATAAAAACAATACTTATTCCATTCCAGTTTTTACGGATAACGAGGGATCAAATACCTATCAATTATTGGTAAGTTTTCCTCATAAAAAGAAATTTTTATTTTCAGAATTGTTAGGGATTACAGTTTTATCGATAGTTTTTACATTAATAATAATAATTGCCTATTCGAGTGCTTTGAACCAGCTAATCCGTCAGCGTCAAATATCTGAAATTAAAACAGATTTTATTAATAATATGACGCATGAGTTTAAAACACCGATTGCAACAATAAATTTAGCTTTGGATGCTATTAAAAATCCTAAAATTATAGATGATAAAGAGAAGGTTCATCGATACCTTCAAATGATTAGGGATGAAAATAAACGAATGCATGCGCAAGTTGAAAATGTTCTTAGAATTTCAAAATTAGAAAAAAGAGAATTAGATATTAGTAAAGAATCTAATAATATTCATGAGATAATTGATGAAGCAGTAGAACATGTTAATTTAATTATTGAAGACAGACAAGGTACAATTACGACTCATTTTGATGCAAACAGAACAACAGTTTTATTAAATGATGTTCATTTTACAAATGTTTTAGTTAATATTTTAGACAATGCAATCAAATATTCGCCTGAAATTCCAGTTATTGATATTTATACAGAAAATGTAAAAGATTTTGTAATCATCAAAATTAAAGATCAAGGAGCGGGAATGAGCAAAGTGGCTCAAAAGAGAATTTTCGAAAAATTCTATCGAGAACACACTGGAGATTTGCATAATGTTAAAGGACACGGACTTGGTTTGGCCTATGTGAAAAGGATTGTTGATGATCACAATGGCGAAGTTTATGTGGAAAGTGAAAAAGGAAAAGGAAGTACATTTATTATAAAATTACCACTAATTAATTAATTATTATGGAAACAGACAACAAAAAAATTCTTTTAGTAGAAGACGATCAAAATTTCGGAGCCATTCTAAAGGACTATTTAATGCTAAATGATTTTGATGTTACATTGGCAAAAAATGGAATGGAAGGTTTTGAAAAATTCAAAAAAGACACGTATGATTTGTGTATTTTGGATGTTATGATGCCGTACAAAGATGGTTATACTTTAGCCAAAGAAATTAGAGAAAAAAATAAAGAAGTGCCAATTATTTTCTTAACAGCAAAATCTATGAAAGAAGATGTTCTAAAAGGATATAAAGTTGGTGCAGATGATTATTTGAATAAACCCTTTGATTCAGAGGTTTTATTGATGAAAATCAGAGCTATTATTCAAAGAAAATCTTCAGATACAAAAACAGACGTTACTAAATTTGAATTCATAGTTGGTAATTTTCATTTGAATTCTAAATTACGTTTCTTAACATTCAAAAATGAGGAGCCAATTAAACTTTCTCCAAAAGAAAATGAATTACTAAAATTATTAGTACTTTATGAAAATGATTTAATGCCAAGAGAATTAGCTTTAACTAAAATTTGGAGAGATGATAATTATTTCACTTCAAGGAGCATGGATGTTTATATCGCTAAACTTAGAAAATATTTAAAATTAGATCCAAATGTTGAAATACTTAACATTCATGGTGAAGGTTTCAGATTGGTAGTTAAAAATAAAGTACCTGCTGTAGAAGCAGTATAAAAATTAAAGCTCCGAGAAATTGGAGCTTTTCTATTTGTAATTTAAAGAAAACGAAATGAATAAATTTGAAGTATTGAAAGTTAATGTTCAAGAAATAATTGACTCTATTGCTATTAAAAACTTCAAAACAGCTAATAATAAATTATTGGAAGTTAGTGAACAATTGAATGATTTATTAGACTTTTCTGATGATGAGAATGACTTAATGGAAATTAGTCGGTATCAAGTGTTACTTAATCAATTGCATCGAAAAATAAATAATGAAGCATAATTAAAAGGGATAATGTTTAAAGATTGCTATTGTGGTTCTTCCACTTCTTTTAATGAATGCTGTGAAAAATTCATTGATTCATCTCAAAATGCGCCTACTCCAGAAGCGTTAATGAGGTCAAGATATTCCGCTTATGCAACACAAGCGATCGACTATTTGATCTCAACCACTGATTTTCTTCATCGTCAATTCCTTTCTAAAAATGAAATTTTTGATTGGTCAAAAAATAATCAATGGAAAAAATTAGAGATATTAAAAGCCACTACAAATACTGTTGAATTCAAAGCATATTATACCGATTCAAATAATATTTCTCATATTCATTACGAAATATCCACATTCATTTTTAAAAATGAGAAATGGTATTATGTTGATGGTGAGTTTTATTAGTATTTTTCATCGAAGTCATTTATTGAATTTGATTAATAATTTTGGTTATAATAGTTCTTAAACTCTAAATTGTTTGCTTTTGTAATTACTATCTATTAATAAGTTTATCAATTTCTTAACTAAGTTTTCTTTTTGTTACGCATTTTTTTTAATTACATTTGCCGCAAATGAGAAGAGTTTCTTTAATCATATTTGTATTTTTTTTACTTCTAGGGGGAGGTTGTCGTTTCTATGCTCGGGCTTCTCAGCCTTTAAATAATCTTATTTCATCAGAAAATGTTACTAAAAGCCATCCAATAAAAGTAACTAATAAAAGTACAAATTGCTTAATAATTGAAGAATCAGAGGTTGATTTAGAGGAAGAATATGATAATACAAATGATATTAAACCCTTAAATACTGAAAAAAAAATATTTATTAGTCATGGATACTCAATCCTTTTTGCTTTAAATATTTTTAATAATTCCTTAAATAATATTAAGTATTTACCACAATTTTCAGGACAATCTAATCCTCTTTATATTACCCAAAGAGTTTTAAGAATTTGATTTCCTTCAGTTGTTACTAATCCCATAAAAGTAACACCATTTTTTATTGTAATTTAACTTAGAATTTTTCTAAATTAATTTACTTTTTATCAAATAATTTTATTGTAATCAATTGCGTTCAATCGCCCCAATTTTATTTATTAATACCATGAAAAAAATCGTCATTATTACTGGCTTTATTGCTGTTTTGAGCTTAATTAGTTGTTCAAAGAAAAAAGAAGAAAAAGAAGAGGCAGGCAAGTATATAGTAACAAATGCTGCTATTATTGACACTTCTTTTACCAAAGAATATGTTTCTCAAATCCGTTCCGTGCGAAACATTGAAATAAGAGCACAGGAAAAAGGTTATCTTCAAAATATTTATGTTGATGAAGGTCAATCTGTAAAAGCAGGTCAATTGTTGTTTAAAATTATGCCGAAAATGTATGAGGCGGAATTACTAAAAGCGGAAGCGGAAGTAAAAGGTCAAGAAATAGAATTATTGAATGCTAAAACTTTAGCCGATAAAAAGATAATTTCCAAAAATGAGCAGGCATTGGCGCAAGCCAAACTTGACCAAGCTAAAGCTGAAGTTTCAATAGCTAAACTACATTTGTCATTTACTGAAATTAGAGCGCCATTTGATGGGACTATTGATCGTCTTCCAAAGAAATTAGGAAGCCTTATTGACGAAGGTGAATTATTGACAAGTCTGTCTGATAACAGTCAAATATTTGCCTATTTCAATGTTTCAGAACCTGAATATATTGATTATCAGACAAATATTAAAGGACGTGGTGATAATAATGTAGGTTTGCTTTTAGCTAATAATGAACTTTTAAAATATAAAGGTAAAATAGAGGTAATTGAAAGTGAGTTTGATAGTGAAACGGGTAACATTGCTTTTAGAGCTAAATTTCCAAATTTCGATAAATTGCTTAAGAACGGAGAAACTGGAAAAGTTATGATGACAATACCAGTTAAAAACGCCTTAATTATTCCACAAAAAGCTACTTACGAAATTCAGGATAAAAAATATGTTTTTGTAGTTGATGCCAACAATGTTATAAAATCAAGAGAAATTATGGTTATTGGTGAATTGCCCGATTTATATATTGTGAAAAGTGGTATTTCTGCAGCTGATAAATTTTTACTGGAAGGCGTTCAGAATGCAAAAGATGATGATAAAATCAAATACGATTATCTAAAACCAGCAGAGGTTTTAGCTCATTTAAAAATACAAGCAAACTAAATTTAATCATCAAATCACAAAAAAATGTTTAGTAAATTTATACAAAGACCAGTATTATCTATAGTGATATCACTGATGATTGTTCTGCTTGGTGTATTGGCCATGACCAGTTTGCCTGTAACACAATTGCCTTCCATTTCACCTCCAAAAGTAAATGTAACAGCCGATTATCCTGGAGCAAATAACGAATTATTGATTAAAGCCGTTGTTATTCCTCTAGAAAGAGCAATCAATGGTGTTCCTGGAATGAAATATATCGCTTCAGATGCCGGAAATGATGGTGAAGCATCTATTCAAGTCATTTTTAATTTAGGTACAGACCCTAATCAAGCCGCAATTAATATCCAAAATCGTGTAGCATCTGTTATTAATAAACTTCCTCCACTAGTTGTTCGAGAAGGTGTAAAAATTACTCGTGAGGAATCTAGCAATTTGATGTATATAAATATATTTAGTAAAGATCCAACAATGGATCAGAAGTTCTTATATAACTTTACTGATATTAATATGCTTTCCGATTTGAAACGTGTGAATGGTGTTGGTGATGCAGATATTATTGGTAATCGAGAATATGCTATGCGTATTTGGTTAAAACCTGATAGAATGCTTGCATATAAAATTTCTGCTGATGAAGTAATGGAAGCCTTGTCGCAACAAAGTTTGGAAGCATCACCAGGTAAAACTGGAGAAAGTTCTGGAAAAGTGTCTCAATCTTTCGAATATGTTTTGAAATATCCCGGTCGTTTTACTACTAACGAACAATATGAAAACATCGTAATTAAAGCAAACACTGATGGTGAAATTCTTCGATTGAAAGATGTTGCTAAAGTGGAATTTGGTTGTTCTATGTATGATATTTACTCTAGTCTCAACGGAAGACCATCTGCGGCAATAGCCATAAAACAGTCGTATGGAAGTAATGCCAGCCAAGTTATTAAAGATGTAAAAGCAAAATTAATAGAATTAAAAACATCGTTCCCAAAAGGAATTGAATATGAAATTAGTTATGATGCTTCTAAGTTTCTTGATGCTTCGATAGAAAAAGTAATTCATACTCTTGTTGAAGCCTTTATTTTAGTTGGATTGGTCGTTTTCTTATTTCTTGGTGATTGGAGATCTACAGTTATTCCAGCAATTGCAGTACCTGTTTCCCTAATTGGTACATTTGCTTTTATGCAAATTTTTGGAATTACAATAAATATTGTAACTCTATTTGCTTTGGTTCTGGCTATTGGAGTCGTTGTTGATGATGCCAT